>JAOQAP010000002.1 GCA_025963465.1 Flavipsychrobacter sp. | reverse complement strand
CTAACCCGGCTACAATTATTTTTTTCATGAATGAGATAGATAAACTGTGTGATGAAAAAACTGCACTTCCGGTTTTGTGAAGTGACAATCTGTTCTACTTGTCAAAAGTAGCCGGATATGCAGCCGCGGCAGGTGATGTGCATCACTAATAAACATGATGCATATCAGGCATCAAAACACCGTTAACAAGGTTTTAGCTTATTTACTGCTTACAACAGGGTATATATAGGCACGGTTTTGCTTCTACTTAATTGAAATAAACCGTACAGATCATGAAAAAGTCGATAATATGGATAAGTGGACTGGCTATAAGTTGCAGTATGTTGTTTTCCGCCTGTAAGAAAGAGACCACGCCGTCGCGCAGTGAACTGATAGCAGGCACATGGTCAGTGAACGCATACGGACAGGATGATAATATGAATGGCGTGCTGGATGATAATGAACATGATGTAATACCTGCGGGCGCAGGGCTGGTAATAACCTTGAGAACAGACCAAAGCGGCGTAGCCACACTGGACTCTACCGGCAAATCATCTGTTACCAAAGGATTTACCTGGCAACTCATTAATAATGACCGGGACATAAGGGTAACGGTAGACAACAATGTAACTATAGCACACATATCAAAACTCACAGCCAATGAACTGCAGGGTTATGGACAGGATGCAAATCCGAGGCTGATAGTGGACCTGAGGAAGTAAGGGATAGGTTGATAAGTTATAAGTTGATAGGTTAAAAGGTCAAGCAGGGCAGCAGGTTACGAGTTAATAAGTCTTTATTTAATGGAATAGGGTTAAAGTGTCAGAACACCTTAACCCTATAACTTATCTCTTATCAACCTTTAACTTATTCCACTGTCACAGACTTTGCCAGATTTCTTGGCTGGTCTACATTACAGCCACGCATAATGGCTATATGGTAAGCCAGCAATTGCAATGGTACTATAGTAATAAGCGGAGAAAGTATCTCTTCTGTTTCCGGAACTTCGATAATATGATCTGCAAGGCCACGGATCTGTGTATCTCCCTTATTCACCACTGCTATTATCTTGCCCTTACGTGCTTTTACTTCCTGCACATTAGAAACTATCTTTTCGTAAGCGCTCTTGTTGGTAGCGAGGAATACGACAGGCATGTTCTCATCGATAAGCGCTATAGGGCCATGCTTCATTTCTGCCGCCGGGTACCCTTCCGCATGTATGTAGGATATTTCTTTCAGCTTCAGTGCGCCTTCCAGCGCCACAGGGAAGTTGTATCCCCGGCCGAGGTACAGGAAGTTGGTAGCGTCCTTATAAATAGCTGCTATCTCTTTTATCTGTGCATCAAGCAACAGGGTTTCTTCTATCTTCTTAGGTATGTTCTCCAGTTCGTACAGTATCTCCCTTATCTTGGAAGTAGGCATAGTGCCCTTTACCATTGCGAGCTGCAAGGCTACCAGCGTGATAAGTGATACCTGCGTAGCAAATGCCTTGGTAGAGGCAACACCTATCTCAGGGCCTGCATGGGTATAAGAACCTGCATGTGATGCACGGGCTATAGAAGAGCCTATGACATTGCACACGCCATATATAAGCGCCTGTCTTTCTTTAGCTATGTCTATTGCAGCAAGGGTATCGGCAGTTTCACCTGATTGTGAAATAGCAATGACCACATCGTGCTCATTGATGATAGGATTGCGATAGCGGAACTCTGATGCGTACTCTACCTCTACAGGTACACGCGCCAGGTCTTCTATCAGGTACTCCCCTATCAGTCCACTATGCCATGATGTGCCGCATGCAGTAATAATAAAACGCTTTGCATTGTCTATACGGTTGATATATTCATCCAGGCCACGCAGCTTTATCCACCCACCTGATGCGCTCATGCGCCCACGCAGTGAATCTGCTATTGCTTTTGGCTGTTCGTATATTTCCTTCAGCATGAAATGTTCGAAACCGCCCTTCTCGATCATTTCGAGGGAGAACTCCAGTTTCTGTATCTCGTGTGACTTTTCGATGTTGCCAAGTGTACGTATAGTGTAGGTACCATCGCGGTTGATGATGGCATATTCCTGCTCTTCCATATACACCACATTCTGCGTGTATTCGATAATAGGTGATGCATCTGAAGCTATGTAAAATTCATCATCGCCTATACCTATTACCATGGGGCTGCCTTTGCGGGCAGCTATCAGCTGGTCGGGATTGTTCCTGTTGAGCACTACGATAGCGTAGGCACCCACTACCTGGTTCAGCGCTATACGCACTGCGTGGTCCAGGGTGGTCTTTTCCTTTAGCTGCACTTCCTCTATCAGGTTCACCAATACTTCCGTATCTGTGTCTGAATGGAATGTATAGCCCCTTTGTGTGAGCTCTTCCTTTATTGCAGCATAGTTCTCTATGATACCATTGTGTATAATAGCAAGGTTGCCGGATTGTGATATGTGTGGGTGCGCGTTCCGGTCATTAGGCTCACCATGGGTAGCCCAGCGGGTATGACCTATGCCTATGGTAGCAAAGGTATGAGCGGGGTCCACGATCTTTTCCAGCTCGCTCACCTTTCCCGCTTTTTTAAAAACGGTCATATCGCCATTGAGCAATGCTATACCCGCGCTGTCATATCCGCGGTATTCAAGCCTTTTAAGGCCTTTTATAAGTATTGGGAAAGCTTCCTTGTTACCGATATAACCTACTATACCACACATAGCATTAAGTGTTAGATTAATTGAGCTTTGAATATACAACAAATAATTTAGGGCGGTAGATAGCTTCGGGGTGAGATCCGCCACCGGCTACCATATGGAATGCGCCGTAAAAGTCCTGCGTACCATTGATATGCAGGTGCATAGTGTCGTTTTTGGCGGCTATAGAGCCCATAAGCTCACGTGGCAGGTCTATAGTATAGACCTGTACTGTCTGCCCGTTACGGGTCATAGTGTGTACATAACCGTCCATAACCACAAGCGGTGTAAGGCTGGTAAGCGGGTACCTGTCCGAAACGTTATAGGCAACACCTGCAGTTACGCTTACAGGGTATATGCCATTAGCAATGCCCAGCGGATATATTTTTTCAGGGCCGTCAAACGCTGATGATGTATGTGATGGTAATAATGTGAACTGCAGCTCTGCCTTGTTAATGATACCTGCGGGCAGGCTCTTGATACCCGGCACCATAACATCTATAGCAGCGCCCGGCTGGTTTTCCAGCGCTATCACACTGTCATTGGGTAATGTAGAATGATACAAAGCATTTACAGGATAGCTACTGTAGTTCCTGCTTATGTTATTGAAATGGGCACAATAGGTAGTGTTGAAAGAATAGTTTTCAGGAGGGAATGTATCAGTTACAGCGCGATGATAGTAAACCAATACACCTGCCTCTTCATACATATTATCCCCGTCGAGACGGAAATAAGGGAATAAAGTATTGTACTGCAATGGATTTGAGACCCTTAAACAAAGACCCGGAAATTTAGCTATAAAGTCTGTAGCCGGGGAAGAGCTGGTAGTAAGCACATCCTGCCCCGGTTTCAGATCTGCCATAAATGCATCTTTATTCAGCTTTATACGCAGGCCTTTTGTGTAGTATACCCCTTTTATAGAAAATGTATCGTTCAGGCGTGCAAGATCTACTGTTGTAGGGTCGCTGAGCGGTGTTCCTTCATTTACCGCTTTTGTGGTAAATGAATAGTAGTTCTGATCGTATGCAATTGCATCCTGCATGTACATTACCTGGTAAGACTGGGTAACATGCGTAGCTGTATCGCCATAAGAGTAACCACTGTAAGGCAGTACAAATATGACTGAATCGATAGTAGCACCGTCATACAATGCAGAATTGAATGAATTAGGTACCACCTGGAAGAATGTAGAACCCGTCATGCCACCGAAGAACGGATCTATAATAGCACCTACGCCCTGATAGATAGGTATCCCCCCGATATTAAGGCTTGTGATCACCGTATCATCGTAATACGTATGAGTAATACAATCAAGGGAAGTATCGTAGACGCCGATGGTATTATTATTAGGAACTACTTTAGAATTTATAAGCGTATTCTCCCTGCAACCAGACTGGGCAAGCGCAGCGATAATAATAGCTATCAATGTTACCCGGAGGCTGAAAAAACGATGATCCAACATGTACAATTTAACGGCTAAGATGGCAAAATAAATACTAAGACTCTGTTAAGCTTTTATACAGCTCCAGCAAAGGCGTTACATCCTCTTTCCAGCTTGGCTCATATTTAAGCACTTTCTTATAGCGGCCCGGTTTCAGTTCGTCCACCACTTTCTTGTCCATGTTCTCTGATCCGAATACTACTACATCAGCGCTTTTACCACCACCCAGCGTGAGGCCGGTATTGGTACCGTCCCTGAATACATCAAGGTCTTTGTCTTTGATATCGTTGCTGATCAGGGCCTTCTTCATGAAATTCTCATTGAGCTTTTCCTTGAACTGGTCTTCCTGTGCAGTATATATGATCTTCGAGTAGCCGAAAACAGGTTCTTTCTTGTAAGTAGTTTTCAGGTACAGCGGTACCAGTGATGTCATCCAGCCGTGGCAATGGATAACGTGCGGAGGCCAGCCAAATTTCTTGACTGTTTCCAGCGCGCTTTTGCAGAAGAATATCATACGTTCTGCATTATCGTCATGAAAATTGTCCTGATCGTCGCGGAATACTGATTTGCGCTTGAAATAATCCTCGTTATCCATGAAATATACCTGCAGGCGGGCGTTTGGTAATGAAGCCACCTTGATGATCAATGGATAATCATCCTTATCTATAATTACATTAATGCCAGACAGTCGCACAACTTCATGCAAACGGTGCCTCCGCTCATTGATGACCCCAAAACGAGGCATGATAACGCGGATCTCCAACCCTGCATCAAAAGTCTTGATAGCCAGCTTATTAAGTATCTGGGCGAAATCAGTAAACTCTGTGTAAGGGGAAAGTTCGTTGGCAATAATTAAAACACGTTTCTTTGTGTCTGCAGACATGCGGTCAAAATTAATTTAAATAGAAATTATGGAATTGGTCTGCAAAATTACGAAAATATTGAATTCCAACCGTACTTTGCAGGCGTTGGGCTTAAAATAGTTATAATGGTCATCTTTAAAAAGACAGAAGATATAAAGCAATATATATCTTTAAAAAATACGACAGGAAGCAAGACAGGCTTTATTCCCACCTTGGGTGCGCTACACGATGGCCACCTGTCGCTGATAGAAAAAGCAAGGCAGGATGGTATGCTGGTGGTATGCAGTATTTTTTTAAATCCTACCCAATTCAATGATAAAAAGGACCTGGAAAAGTACCCGGTATCAACAGATGATGATATTGCGCTATTGGTAAAGGCCGGCTGCGATGTGTTGTTTCTTCCATCTGTAGACGAAATATACCCCGGCGGAGCAGATAATATGCCTACTTACGATTTCGGCTACCTGGATACGATACTGGAGGGGGCAAACCGGCCGGGGCATTTTAAAGGCGTAGGCCAGGTGGTATCACGACTGCTGGAAATAGTAGAACCCGACAACCTATATATGGGACAGAAAGACTACCAGCAATGTATGGTAGTAAGGAAGCTGCTGGAACTTACCGGCAGGAACAATATCAACCTGCTTATATGCCCTACTACCCGCGAGGCTGATGGACTGGCCATGAGCTCCCGTAACCGAAGGCTTACCGAACCACAGCGCGCCATAGCCGCAGTCATTTATCAATGTCTCGTATCAATAGAGTCAAAGCAAAATAATGCGGAGCTGAGCGTAGTGAAAAAAGAATGCGAGGACCTGCTTGCAGCAAAAGGTTTTGTACCTGAGTACATAGCCCTTGCCGATGCACGCAACCTGACCCTGCTTGATAGCTATGAGCAAGACACACCAATGGTAGCCCTTATAGCCGCTAAGATAGGAGAAATAAGACTTATTGATAATTTGTTGTTGACAGATAGTAGATAGTCGTTTAGTATAAGTAACCAGTATCCAGACAATGTCAGAACCATTAGCACTCGGAATATATATTGGTGGCACTATTAGTGACTATGGCTTCTTGTACAGTCGCGGGTAAATAATAAACAAAGGCTCCTTTCCCACCACAGGTCATGGCGATGTAGCAGATTATATAACTGCGATGAAAAGTGTATTGATGCCGATAATAGAGGAAATAGGCAGAGAGCACATAAGGGGTATAGGCATAGGTGCGCCAAGCGGCAATTTTTTTACAGGAGAAATTGTATACGCACCCAATATACCCTGGCCCGGCATAGTGCCTATGGCAAAACTGGTAAGTGAAGGGCTGGGCATAAAAGCAGCACTCACGAACGATGCTAATGCAGCCGCTATAGGTGAAATGGCCTACGGTGCAGCAAGAGGCATGAAAGACTTTATACTAGTAACACTGGGTACCGGTGTGGGCAGTGGTTTTGTAGCTAACGGGCAACTTATATATGGCCATGATGGCTTTGCAGGAGAGCTTGGCCATGTGATAGCAGTGAGAGATGGCCGCAAGTGCGGCTGTGGCCGCCATGGCTGCCTGGAAACCTACGCTTCTGCTACGGGTATAGTACGCACGGCAGAAGAATGGCTGGAAGAGCGCTATGATGAAACAATACTACGCAACCACAACAGCAAAATAACAGCCCGACTGATCCATGAGGCTGCTGCACAGGGTGATGAGTTAGCGCTGGAGCTATTTGCCTTCACCGGTAAAATACTGGGCCAGACACTGGCTGATGCCGTTGCTATCACGTCTCCGCAGTCTATCATTTTCTTTGGCGGATTGGCAAAAGCAGGAGATATACTCTTCAAACATGTACATCATCATATGGAGGCAAACCTGCTGCATGTTTACCAGAACAAAGTAACATTTTTACAGTCTGCCCTGCCCGACGCGGATGTAGCCATACTCGGAGCCAGTGCTCTTGTGTGGTAGTCCTACAGAAAGCGCGATTGTCCAATAAAACGGACAAATAATCCATTGAATGAACAGGATAAGCGACGGTACTTTGTACCCGGATCTTATCTATGCAAAAACTTATCCTGATATTTTTTGTGATCGTGGCATTGTTCATTCCGGCAACTGCCCCATCTGCAATCCCCGATACTGAGTGGCTGCAGCAATATGGCGTTACATACGACGACATGGATGAACTAAGACCATCAAACGGGTACAATACAAATGAGCCTCCTCAGTATTTTCCGTTTATGGCATCTATGCTGGGTTATTGAAATGATCTACTTTAAAACGCCGCCAACCTACAGTATCTCAAACATTGAAACGGAATGTATACCTGAATGTAGCAGAGGTAATCAGAGTTGCTAGAATAGTTAAGCCTTTTATCTGCATGCCCGGCATACAGATAAAAGGCTATAAAAACGATTAACTTCTGCTATACATTTCCCCGGCGTATAATGCCCAACAAAAAGGACACTATAGCCAATACGAGTAATACATAGATGATACCACCTGCGTGGAATGCGAACTGGCCCAGAGCCCAGCTGATAACAAGGATCACTGCGATAATATACAATAGGCTTCTCATGATGATTTAAGTTTTGTTACTTTATTGTGAGTAAATATCATGCCGTGATATATATTCATTATTTCGTCAGCATACTTTACCATCAGTGGCAGAATAGCTCAGACATACCCGTTAAGTGGTCATCCTCAACGACCAACAACATAAAAATAATTTTCATACCTTCAAATACACTATCTTTACTTTAAGTAAAAACAAAGATGGGTTCACCTTTCTCACACAGATTCTCCCCTCAAAAAAGCATTCGAACGTTCAATACCTATTGAAAAGTGATTGATTTTATTCTCTGTTTTTAATTTCTAAAACCGCATATAGCATCCTTAGCTATACCTGTTAATATTTGCATTGTTTCATTATGCTTTCCGTTTTGCGATAAAGCCTGATGCGGCATATGATATAATACTACTACACTTCTACTTACAGAACATATTCTTCAATTGATGAAACGTTGAACATAGAAAAAGAAATCGACTTCGATCAGAATGACCTCCGCGCACTGCTCAATAATACCAACGATCTGATATGGAGCGTGGACAGAAATTACAAACTCCTCGCTTCCAATAAAGCTTTTGACGAAATACTGCTTCAAATGACCGGCATTCCCGTTGTAAAGGGCCGCGACATCCTGGCACATGGTATTTCTGAAGAACAGTCTTCAACCTACAAGGTATATTATGACCGCGCATTTTCAGGAGAGGCTTTCAAAGTAAAAGAATATACTGATATACCTATAGTATTTTGGTCAGAGCTTTCTATTTATCCTATATACAACCATAATGGTGAAATAACGGGAACAGCATGTTATTCGCACGATATAACAGCACAAACAATAGCAGAAGAAAAGATCGAAAGATCCGGAGCAAGCCTTAAAGCGATTTTTGAAAACTCCTCAGAATCATTTTTTCTAACTGATATCCATGGGACCATCATTGCATTAAATAGTAACGCCAGGAAAACAATGTTGCTGACCTGCCCTACCCGTATGGAAACAGGTACTGATGTTCTGATATATATATCAGAAGAAAGAAAGGCCCCGTTCAGTGCTATCCTTTCGAAAGTGGCAGCAGGAGCATCAATTAAATATGAGCAATCATTTCTCGGTTTTGATGGCATTTTCTACAGTTATGAGTTCTACATAAATCCTGTAAAAGAATCTGATATAGTAACGGGCCTATGTTTTAATGGCCGTGATATTACAGAACAAACACTCGCCAGAGAACGATTAGAGCAAAATGAAAAAAGACTTGAAGCTGAACAGGGGAAATTCACCAATCTGTTTTTAAAGGCACCTTCCTGTATTTGCATTTTAAAAGGGCCTGACCATGTATTCGAAATGGCAAACCCTAATTATATGCAATTGACCGGTAAAAAAAATATTGTAGGTAAAAGCCTGGCAGAATTATTTCCGGAAGTTGAGTCCCAGGGGTTTCTTGCAATGATGGATAATATC
>JAOQAP010000001.1 GCA_025963465.1 Flavipsychrobacter sp. | reverse complement strand
GCCGTTATTAGAACGTATTGGAGGGCTGTTCGTATTGTTCTATCAGTTTCCAATTTTTAAAACGAGATTAAGCAACTGCATGGAAATCAAAGGTAGTCTGGCCGGCAACGCAGTGGTCAGGATAGTTAAGGAAGAGAAACAAGTAGTGTCGTTCACCGTCGTAGTCAACGACCGGTACAAGCCGAAGAACGGCGATGCGCAGAACGTTGCAACGTTCATTAATTGCAGCTACTGGATAAGCACCAAGGTGGCAGATGCCCTGAAGAAGGGAAGCATCGTGACCGTAGCCGGGCGCATCGCCATCAACTCGTACAAGACTAATGACGGCGAGTTCCACGCCAACCTCGTCTTTCACGTAAACTATCTCAAAATCATTGCAACCGCAAAGAAAGAGACGGCAGCGGAAGCAGTAACCGCAGCAGGTGAAAGCAAAGACGACCTCCCATTCTAATCATAATAAATTTTCGTAACCAAAAAAAGACCAGCATATGGCACACAAGATCAACAGGAACGAACAGACAGGCAAAGACAGCTTCTTTTCAGTCAATGAAAGGGCATGGCACGGATTAGGCACAATTGTGACGGAATACCCCACAAGCAGCGAGGCATTAAAATTCGCAGGGCTTGACTATGAGGTATTGAAGCGCCCCAACATCCATCTTTTGGACGATGGCACACAGAAAGTGTCCAAGACATCCTTTTACTCCTACCGTCCCGACACAGGAGCGGTGCTCGGCGACAGGCTCGGGGCAGATTACCAGGTCGTGCAAAATGTGGAGGCCTTCAGCTTCTTTGACAGCATCGTGGGCGGGGACGGCATCATGTACGAGACCGCAGGCGCGCTTGGGAAAGGCGAAAGGATATTCATCACGGCAAAGCTCCCTGACTACATCAAGGTCGGCAAGGAAGACCTCATAGAGAAGTACCTGTTCCTGACCACCTCGCACGACGGCTACGGCAGCATCACGGCAGCCTTCACGCCCATCCGCATCGTATGCAACAACACACTGAGCGCAGCCCTCGAGAACTGCACCAACACTGTCAGGATACGGCACACACAGAGCGCACAGGACCGACTTACGGAGGCGCACAAGGTCATGGGCATATCCAACAGGCTGTCAGCGGAACTGGACGGCATTTTCAACCAGTGGGCGAAGATTCGCATCACAGACAGCAAAGTAAAGGAACTGATACAGTTGGCTATGGTACCGAACAGGGAAGTGCTTCGGAGCGTGCAGGCAGGGAATATGGACGAGCTTTCCACTTGCTTCATGAACATCTGCGACAATGCGTATGAGTACGCAATGGCAAGCCCGACGCAGCAGACGGATACGACCAAGGGTACTTTGTTTGGCGCATACAATGCCATAACGGGATACTTTCAGAACGTTAGGAGCTACAAGAACGAGGAAGCGAAATTCAAATCCATTATGGACGGCACAGGCAAGCTACGGACACAGGCTGCTTTCGATCTGTGTATGGCTTATGCAAAGAAGGGAAATATCATCCAGAATTAAGAGTGCTTAAATGCCAAAAAGCGCTCCACCCTGTTCGGGTGGAGCGCTGTATAAGGTTAGGACTAATTTTTTACTAATGATTTGTCTGTAAAGTGGTTGGCGGTTTATTCGGATTTCACTATTCTACTAATAGTCTTATTACCAGTTTCAGGATTGATTGCTGACACTAGATATATGCCCTGTACCAGGTGGCTTATATTTATTACTTGGCTGGCTTTTATTTTATCCATGTGCAGGACTTCCTGTCCCACCATATTCCACACACTCACCTTACTACCTTCAGCACCTTCTATAGTCAGCTCATTACTTGCAGGGTTGGGGTATATTTTTATACTATTCTTAGTTACTAATTTTACCTCTGTATAGTCTTGGGTGGTATCTTGTACCATACGTATTACGTTATTACCTTCATCAGCTATAAACATTCTGCCGTGTCGATCTATCCAAATTCCATCAGGGGCTAATCGTGCCGCAGTAGCAGGCCCTCCATCCCCAGAAAATCCTTGGACGCCTTCACCTGCAACAGTAGTAATTATTCCAGTAAGACTATTTATCTTTCGTATACTTCCGTTACCCCAATCGCCAATAAAAATGTTTCTCGATGGATCTATAAATATCCCGTATGGTCGGTTCAATTTTGCAGATGTAGATGGACCACCATCACCTAAACACCCTTGTGTGCCATTCCCCGCTATAGTGGTAATAATTCCAGTAGACGTTGTTATTTTACGAACAATATTATTGTCATATTCTGTAAAGAAAATATTTCCTAAATCGTCAAGAAATGGCTGTCCTGGACTAGCTAAAATAGCATTCACGGCTAGGCCATTATCTCCTGAATAGCCACTCATTCCTTTTCCTGCTAAAGTAGTAAGAACACCTGTCGATCCATCGACTTTTTTTACCTCATTATTATCTAGATCAGTGAAAATAATGTCTCCATTTTTGCCGATATATAAACCTGAAACACCTCCTATTTTAGCATTAGTTGCTGGGCCACCATCGCCTGAATCACCTTTAGTTCCATTCCCGGCAACAGTGCTAATAATACTTGAAACAATGTCCACTTTTCTTATTCTATAATTGAGACCATCCGCTATGTAAATATTGCCCGCACTATCCGTATATACAGCATCAGGAATAAATAATTCAGCATTAGTTGCTGGGCCTCCATCTCCCGAATACGTTCCAGGTACAGTTCCCTTGCCGGCTACTGTTGTTATAATTCCCGTAGCAAGGCTTATTTTTCTTATTCTGTTATTAAAAGCGTCAGACAAATAAAGGTTATCAAAATTATCGAGACATAGTAAATTAGCATTATTTAAACAGGCATTTTTTGCTGGACCTCCATCGCCACAATAACCAACGGTTGTGCCACATATGGTAGTAATAATATTTACCTGTGCCTGCGTAAATATGCAGGCACAGGTAAATAAGACGATTAATAAAGGCTTTCTCATTCTTTCACAAATTTAAACCTATATGCCTTATCATCCACACCTATTATCTGTAATAAATACACCCCAGGTACAATATTGTCTAAATGCAGATTTGTAGTTTTGTTTATGAATGACCGTTTATTGCGGTAAATGCTCCGGCCAACCACATCATATACTTCTATCCTCACTATTCCTGTGTCGCTTACCAATTGTTGCAACGTTATATTTCCATTATTAGGATTTGGATGCAGTTTATATCCTTGTCCACCAATGTCCTGCGCAGTTACACTACCTCCTCCGTGCTTCCATTCGCCCACATACATTGTATCAACGCCCATACAGCTGTCATCATTGAACATGTTTAGATCGTTGAAGACAAAGCTATACAATGCACGGGCCTGATATACCACCTTGCCGTCTATATGAGGGCATAGCTGTGCGAGTGCCAGTAGGTTGACACTGTCTTCAGGGCTCATCGCTACTTCCATATACTTGATGTAGATATTGTAGAATTTTTGATAGTTCATCACTATGTTATCGGCCGTTACACTATCGGTAACACGTACACCTGTTACGGCATCTGTATCAGTATTTGCCAGTGTGTCTATGTCATACCCTAGCAGCACTAAAGCACTATCTACATTTCCATAGGCCAGCTGGTTCTCCAGGTTGGTAAGATAAGAGTATCGGCTATGTTGCGCCATAGCGGCAAATTGTGCTATAGCTACAGAGCTGTCTACAAGCGCTGTATCATAAAGAACAGAGCGCCACAACTCAAACTGGTTAATCCACTTTCTAGGCATAGAGCTGGTAGAGAGCAATATACCGTTACGTATCATGCTCTCATATTCTCCAATCTCCCCTAAACCTGGTGGCAATGGCGGAGGGCAAGTATAACCACCTGTAGCTGGAAAGAGGTAAGTGGCATAACTTTTAAGAGGTAAGCCGTCGTTAAATATTGGTGCATAAATGCCGGACGTTTGCACATATAACGGACTCGACATAGCATTCGATGTTGAAGAAACATATGTTTGCACATTACTTATATTCCATGAGCTGCCAAGCCACCTATTATTACTTGCAGCAGTAGAGCTACCTTGCGGACCAATAATACCATTACCATTCAGCACGAAGCCTTTCTGGTTATCCTCTATATCATTTACATGCCATTGGGTACCCGCATTTGTCCCCATAAATTCATAGCCACTTGTGGTTTTACTTTCTATATTACAGCTCACATTTACACCTGTATTGTAAGCTGAGTAAAATGCCCGCATACCTCCGTCAGATGATCCGGTCATTGAGCCAGTAGAGGTAGTCACAGAGTTCGTCCACATTGCACTGCCAGTGCTGCTGGAGTGATTTATTCCATAACGTAGCACGTTATCATTCCTGGTATGCAACGTTATGTAGTTATTGTTTGATCCTGCTTTCTGCTGGTAATTGTAATTCACAAATATGCCACTGAACGCATCCTGTATATTGTTGTAATTGACCGATACAAGCCCGCTGGCTC
>JAOQAP010000265.1 GCA_025963465.1 Flavipsychrobacter sp. | reverse complement strand
CTAACGGCTGAGGAGTATTCATTCAGTAAACATGGGAAATGGACTGCCGGGCAACAATTACAGCACATTGTTCTCTGTGTAAAACCGCTTGTACAGGTATTCGGTATGGACACGCAGGTAATAGCAGAAGCGTTTGGTCAGACCGATGAAAAAGGCCGGACATACGAGATATTATTAAATGATAATACCACAAAACTAAAAGAAGGAGGGAAAGCCCCGGAACGCTATGTGCCGGAAGCCACTTCACCAGGCCAAAGTGCTGATTTGTGTGGTGTCCTGACAAAGCTTGTACAAGAGCTCAGTTCTAAAATTGAACTATTTAGTGAAGATGAACTGGACAGCCTGCTGATACCTCATCCATTATTGGGAAAGATATCCCTAAGAGAAATGCTTTACAATGCTATATACCATGTTACTCATCATCAATTACAAACAGAACAAAACTTAGCCAGGATGACCGCTTAGGCAAACTTCATTATTGCACTTTCTTAGCAATGAGTACTAGATGCCTGATCTGACATAGTTCAAAGATGCTGCAGCAAATTTCTTCCACCTGTCTGAATGAGCAAACGGGACCTGCACCCATTCCTTCATATGCCTGTTTTTGCCTGATGGGTCAAATAATTGCGATCCTTCTAAGCTCAAGGCATTTTTATGGTTATCTCCCGTAAGCTTAAAAACCATTTCGTTCTGAAAGAAGCAGATAAATGCTTTTCCACTGATCTTGAAACAAGGTTTTCCAAACATCTGGCTTTGTTCGGCATCAGTGATCTTCAGTCCTATTTCAATGTATAGTTTTTCTTCTTTAGTCATACTCAAATTGATATTTTCAGGTATGCAACTGGATCCTGCTCAATCATTCAAACTATGCAAAACTAGAACAAACCAACTTTAAACACAAAACATCTTACAGAATTAGTTGATTTATTTCATAACAATTATTACTTTGTTACAAAGCAATCGGCATGATCAGGAAATTGTTTATGAATAAGCCATCAAAAAAGGATAAGATCGCATGGCGTTGCCACGATGTGCTGCGTATAGAAGCATTCAGCGATGGTGTGTTTGCATTTGTTATCAGCCTGCTTATTGTATCGCTGGAAGTGCCTAAGTCCTCGAAAGAGTTATTGGAAATCATGAAAGGGTTTCTGCCATTTGCATTGTGTTTTGCATTTATATTGGGCATGTGGCACCACCAGTACAAATTTTTCAGGCGTTACGGCCTGCACGATAAACGTACGATCATGATCAATGCATGTTTTATTTTTATGGTTCTGGTCTATGTTTTCCCGCTTAAGTTCATTTTAAACAACATTTTCTTTGGCCATATCTATAAGTTGCATGACGCAGACAAAGGCATATTGTTCCTGTTCTATAATGGTGGCCTGGGTGTTATTAATGCCTTATTTGCATGGATGTACCTGCATGCCTATCGCAAAAGAGATGAGTTGGGGCTTACCAGGCAGGAAACATTTGAAACCATTTTCTTTATGTCCTATTTTGTTGCGCCGGCTTTCGTCGCATTTATTGCCACGTTCATAGTTTTTATATACCGCAACAGCGATATGAACCATATCAGCATGTGCTTTGTTGCTTATGGTTTGCTGGGCATATTTATGCCGTTACTAGGTGTCATCAGGGACCGGCAATTCAAAAAGCGATTTGGTAATGAAGTGATCATTGAACCGCACTTACTGGAAGAATAGGGTATAGATCACTCTTTTACATCATCTTTAAAATATCTTGGCATACACTTTTGGGTTGTCTACCTTTGTGTTAATAATCTGACATTAAGGTGCAATTTATTTAGCCTGATTTGTATAAAACACACTGCGTTAGTTAATTGATTGTCAATGGAATGACGCAAAGGCAACATTAACAAGCAGTAAACAAGAATATAGGCTACTTTCGACCTCCGTTTGAGGGTTAATGATATGAGTGATAATAAAAAATATGCTGTTATAGTTGCGGGTGGTAAAGGCTCCCGCATGGGTTCTCCTATACCCAAACAATTTCTTCCGTTCCTTGGTAAGCCATTACTTTGTTATGCTATTGAGGCATTTGCAGATGCGATGCCCGGTATCAAAATAATACTGGTATTGCCCGGAGATCAGCTAAAAAGTGCGCAAACAGTGCTGCGCTCTTACATAGGTGATATAGATGTAACCGTGGTAGCCGGTGGCGAAACACGATTCCATAGTGTACAAAACGGCCTGCAAAAGGTGAACAATGACGGTGTAGTGTTTGTTCATGATGGTGCAAGGCCTCTTATATCTTCTGACCTGATACAGCGCTGCTACAAACAGACCATGGAGAAGGGTAGTGCGATACCGGCCATAACAGTAGCAGATAGCATGAGGATAGTAGAAGACGATTCATCGCGGGCTGTGAACAGGGAGCATCTGCGTATAGTGCAGACACCGCAAACATTCAAAACAGAGATGATATTACCTGCGTTCACACAGTCATACCATCCATCATTTACAGATGAGGCTACTGTAGTGGAAGCTGCCGGTTCTAAAGTACATCTTATAGATGGCCTGCATGACAACATCAAGATCACTATACCGGAAGATATGGTAATAGCAGAGGTGTTGCTGAAGGCAAGAGCTTAAAAAAATACTGTTGTGAAAAAGATATTGCTGAGTTTATTCTATGCTATCTGCGTACTGTGTAATAGTAGCGATGCACAGCAATATGATACGGCCAGCATCTTTAATTTCCCGATACAGCTGGACTCGATAGTAATAAGCAGCGGATTTGATATTAAAGCATTCATACACAGGGTAAAGACGGACACTACCTTCTACAAGGCATTTAAGACCCTGCACTTTGCGCCCTATGCAGCTGTGAATGATATTGCAGCCTATGATGAGGACGGACAAATAACAGCTACGCTGCATAGCCGCACCAGACAGCACATCAACAACCATTGCCGCACCACAGAAGTACTGGAACAAAAGGTAACCGGCGATCTGTATAAACGCAATAGTGAGCATAACTATTATACCGAGGCGCTATTCGATCATGTATTCATTGCAAAAGAACCTATATGCAATGAAAGCGATATAGTGGCAGGAGCATTGGAGGCACAACCTAAAGGACAGAAAGAGAAAAGTGAATACCAGTTAAAAAAGCTGATGTTCAACCCCGGTTCCAAAGTAAGTGGTGTGCCATTTATGGGTGACAGGGCTTCTATATTTGATGAAGGTGAAGTAGAGAAGTATGACTTTAAAGTAACCGTAGATCAATACAATGGAACGCCATGCTACCTGTTTACAATAACACCGAAACCAGG
>JAOQAP010000218.1 GCA_025963465.1 Flavipsychrobacter sp. | reverse complement strand
GATATATCGAAGTTGAAATTTGATCAGGATACAATAAGGATCATTATGCAAAAATCAAGACCGGGGCTGAGCAGGCGAAAAGACGCGCCATGTATGATACCGTATACAGTTCAGGCAACATTCATACTGAGTAATTACTACGATATAGACAAAGTGATAGCGGAGAAGCAGCTAAAAGGAATAGTAGATACCCTGGAGGGAGCACCTATGGCAAAAAAGTGGAGTAAGGAACCTTATGGATTCCCACATTCCATAGTATATAATCCATACTACAATGGAAAGAACAGGATGCAGCAGTTTAACAGGCTGATCAGTGATGAATACGATGTATTCCCTACGCCCAACAAAAGAAACACATTCACGATGGGTGTAAATATTGGTGCAGGCCTGATCAGGAATACAGTAGCGCCACTGGGTGAGCTGTCTATGCAATTCAGCAAATACACTAAGTGGAACCATAAGAACTACGACTATTTCAAAGTATCCGTTACTCCCTACTTCTTGTTTGACAGGGATGCGCAAGGTAACTACCTGATGAATGATAACTGGTTCCTGAACCTGGACATAGGAAGTGTGTATGAGTCTAATGCCGGAAGATGGCTGGGTAAAAAAGCTTCCACCGGCATCAGTTACCTGGTGGTTAACAAAGGTGGATATTTCAGGAATAACACGTTCAAGTTATTTACAGACCTTGAGGTAGTGTCCAGGTTTACGATCTCCCCGGAGATTATCTTCACCAACAATTTTAAACAGATATTCCCGGGAATTACCGTGAAGGTCTTTTAGCGGTAGCCATTCACCGACTATTTTCGGCAATTCATCGCCGCTATCTGGCCAAATACCTTTTAGTCATATCGGGTAATTTGTTTTTGCCGTACGTTTGAGAAAAAAACGACCATGCAGAATCATGAAATAGACTATATCATACACGGTGAAGAAATGCAGTATGTGGAAGTAGAGCTGGATCCTATGGAAACCGCCATTGCTGAGCCGGGTAGCTTTATGATGATGGAGGATGGTATACAGATGGAGACCATCTTTGGAGATGGCAGCCAGCAACAGGGCGGCCTCATGAATAAACTATTCTCAGCAGGTAAAAGGCTGCTGGTGGGTGAGAACCTGTTTGTGACCGCCTATACCAATGTGGGACAGGGCAAGAAAAGAGTATCATTCGCAGCGCCTTTCCCCGGCAAGATAATACCGCTTGACCTGCAGCAGCTGGGCAACAGGGTCATCTGCCAGAAAGATGCGTTCCTGTGCGCTGCCAAAGGAGTATCCATAGGTATAGAGTTTCAGAAGAAACTGGGCACCGGCTTGTTTGGCGGTGAGGGTTTCATCATGGAAAAGCTCGAAGGTGATGGTATGGCATTCGTGCATGCCGGTGGCCATGTAACACAACGCAACCTGGCCATGAATGAACTGTTGAAAATAGATACCGGCTGCATAGTGGCATTCACTAACAGCGTGTATTACGACATACAGTACGTAGGTGGCATCAAGAATACTTTGTTTGGCGGTGAGGGCGTATTCTACGCGACATTGAGAGGCCCCGGCACGGTATGGATACAGACGCTGCCTATAAGCAGGCTGGCAGGGCGCATACTCAGCTATGCCGGAAGAAGGGGTGGCAAGGAAGAAGGCAGCATCCTCGGCGGCCTGGGCAAACTGATAGACGGCGACAATAGCTTTTAATCGTACTAACGATAAGTATACTACAAGAAAAAGCCCCGCATATTGCGGGGCTTTGTTATTCCTATGATTTCTGTTTATGCTTTCTTCTTGTCCATGATCAGCGTAACCTTGTTAAAGTCGGCTGCTGCGTTGAATACCTTGCGGTATTGCTGGTACTCTTGCGTGGAGAAGTGTATCTGTGAGTAGAACTCACTTACCGTAATGATCAGTGCATCGCCATTTACCTTATCTGTCTTCAGCACATAGTCCGATTTGAAGCCGATAACAGGTTTCACGTTCTTGTCTGTATAGTCTGCATTAATGCGGATCGACTCAGGGTTCAGTACTTTATACCCCTTGGGTATCTTTATGGTGATCGTCCTGTTGAGCGAATAAGGATACGAAAGATCTACCGGCATCACACGTTCTTTCTCGCTGTACAGCTCTCCCTGGTCGCCTATCACATCTCCCAGTTTGAACAGGTATTTAGAACCTGCATGTTCCACCAATTGAGGAGTATTCATCGATGCATTTATTTCCAGCGGTTTATTACTGTAAAGGTGCTCAAAACCTTCGTTTGATATGGTATACTTATTGATGTCCTCTGCTTTTTCCGACTGTACGAGTTTCTTTATCCAGTCCTTCGTTTTCTCTTTAGGCAGCAAGGCCAGCTCTTCACGCAGTTCTGCGGCAGGGTAGCCGGAATAGCTATAGGTAGCATCTACCGCAGCATTCATATCATTGGAGAAATTCACTTTGGCGGTAATGTTCCTGCGGCTTTCGCTGGCAGGCAACGGGCTTATGGTCTTTATTTCACACAGCCCACCTGTTACGAATCCATCCGGCGGTATAGTGCAGAACACACCCTTGGTGGTCAGCAACTCGTCAGGCACAAAAGGGTAGCGCGTGTAAATGCTTGCCGGCGCAAGGAACCTTTTAAGGTTAGGGAAGTAGAATACATAATGCTCCATATTGCCCCAGTTCACAAACTTGCTGTCGAATACGTGTTCAGTGCGGTCGGTGGTAATGCCCAGCTCGTTCTTTACACCGGCCTGTGTAAGACATGCTGCAAACAGCTTTATATAACCATTCTCCGTAGCCGACCTTTTGCTGATGATACTGTCCAGGTCATCTGTTTTATCACCTTCCAGGTATGCATATAGTACTATATTGTTTTTTATGCCGTCTTCTATTTTCCTGATGTTATCACCTTCATCACCTCTTCCGGCTACGCCAAGTGAAGTAAGGTATTTGTTCACCGCCGTTCTTTCTTTCTCTGTTATTTTGCAGTGGTTGTTGTACAGCGTTTTGCCCAGGTCGTCCCAGGTGTATATCTGTTTGTTGTCATTTTCATTCTTGTCTATAAAATTCTTCACACGGTATTCTGCGCGCATGCTATACAGGTTGGAATAGCCGTGTGGCTCGGGGCGCATTGCAGGTATATTCTCCTTAGTAATGGTAATGTGCTGCCTGTTATTCTCTATTACACTCTCTGCATCAGGAAAGCCATTGTATCCTTTTTCTTCAAATGGTATGTCTGCAGGGCTCGACAATTCGAATACGGTATTCTGCACGGGTACATTATACTGGAAGTCTATATCGCCAAACATAGATCCGGGGCGTATCTGTTTTACCAATAGTTCTATTTCTGCGTTGCGTTCTACACCTTCCATGGCTATTACCACGGTGTTGCGGCCGCTTTCATCCTTGGTCACTTTCATCATTTCCTTAGCCACTTCGTATACCTTGCCGTTTGGCAGAATGGTACGTGCCCGTATGAGCGGCACACGTGTATTGCGGCTTACCGGGATGATGACCTTATTGTAAGATTCAATGCCTTTATTGTCCAGCACCTTTATAATGCGATGCAGGGTGTAGTACAGGTTCATGCTGCGCCCTTCGTAGCGATAGTCCATTTCTACATTGTTGATCACATAGAATGCAGGTTCATTTTTGTATTCACCGGGCACGGGGTGCAGTGCTGGTGTTGCTTCCCATTCAGAGTAAACGGCCTTACGTGACAGTTTCTTTTGTGCCGATACTGTACCTGCCGCAGCAGAGAACAGGAAAATATATGCGAGTAGTTTTTTCATCAGTTATCAGTTGGTTGCTGTGAGTACCACAGATTCTTTATAATTGTTTTTCAGGTCGTCCACCAGCTTGTTATTTGCGGCAAACTGTTGCTTACTTACCTCCAGCGTATTCAGCTCGAATTGCTTGGTAAGCGTAATGGTGTTTTTGGTGGCCTTGTAAGATATCTTATAGTTCCATAAACCATCCACACTGCCCTTTGCATCCTTTGGCAGGTAAGTTACTTTGTAGCCTGCGGGTATGTTCAGCACCACTACTTCATTTTTCTTTTGCTTAAAGTCGTAGAAGTAAGGCACTTTGCGGTCCTGCTCATTGATGCGGCTGTCTTCAAAGTCGCGTTTCAGGTTCATGTTCACAATACATTCTTTGCCTGCCTTGTGCACATAGTCGTCGATGTTGAAGTCTGCGTTCACAAGTGCGTTCCTGTTGCCACTGTTGTCCATATCCAGGTCATAGCGGGTCATTATGTACTTGTTCGATCCTCTTTGGGTGAGTGCTTTTATCTGCTTCTCCCTGTCCTGGCCTTTGTGGTACATCATATTCATGTTCAGGTCCCAGGCATTGTATCCTTTATAGGCCACCTTCACCTTTCCTGCAACCGCCAGGTCGTTGATGCTCATAATGGTAGTATCTGCAGTCATGCTCATATCGGCGGTTTCTACCGGTATGGTCACTATTTTATAGTTGGCAGCATCTATGGCTATCATTGTTTCTTTGCCCTGTATATCATCCCTGTTGCGGCCAAATGGCAGCGTAGGGTGAGTGCCGTCCATGAATACCCATTCATTGTCCAGCTTCAGTGCGCATATCATGTGATTGCTGGCCATCGGCAGCGGAGTTTCCCCATAAGTGTATGGCTTATGGCGTGTGCCTATCCATGCGAAGTGGGCATCAAGGCCTGCCTTGCGGCACATGGCCTCCAGTATGCTCGACATGTCTTTACAGTCACCATACTTCCTTTTGTACACACTGTCTGCGGGACGTGGTATAAATCCTTCCAGTCCTTTTTCAAATGCTATATAGTGGATGTTCTTCTGTACCCAGTTATAGATATGCGCAGCTTTTTCTTTCTGTGTTTTATCGTTCTCTGTAAGGCGGGCTACAAGGTTGGTAAGCCCTGTATCTGTCCTCATGTTCATATTGCGCACATAACGGTATACGTGCCTGTACAGGTCGTCCGTATTGGCCAGTACCGACGAGTCTTTGCTGGCGCCGGTAAGGCGGTAAGAAGCAATGTATGGTATAATGTGCGGCGCTGTATACAGCCATACAGAAGGTACATTGCTGTAAGACTTGATGGCCGGTACATCAGATGCGGTGAAGGTGTAGATAATATTATCGTTCTTCTCTTCCTTTGTTTGCACGATGGTAATATTGCCTGTGTTCTGCAATACAAATTTCATGTTCACAAACTTAGGCACCACTACCTGGCAGGTAGCTTTTGCTATCGGTATGTTTTCCTGCATAAAGAGCGGTGGCAGCAGGTGCACGTCAGTATGTTCCAGCGAGTACTTTGTTTCTGTCACTGAGTTTTTCTGCAGGCCTGTATAGTATACTTCTACTTCCCTGAAGTCATCATAAAATATATCATCGCCCGATCCGCCTTCGCCAAAGTTGTTGCAGCGTACTGTTTTGTAACCTTGTCCTGAAGGTATCCGTGCATTTGCCGAGTAGTCGGCCAATGTATTAAAATCGCTGTAGCTGAAATCGTCCTTGTTGCTGATGCGTGGCGACAGGTCGCTGATCAGCAGCTTCTCCATGGTTATATGGCTTTCTGCGGTCAGTGTACCGCCGTCCTGTTTGATCACCAGTTGTTTGTTGTAGTTGGTGTAAACGGCATTTGCAGCGCTGTATTTCGCGGCTATACTATCATAGTGACGCCGTTCCTTGTTGGGTTGGGCAAAGGCGCCGGTACCTGCCAGCAGGCCGGCAGTCAGCAGCGCCAGGAAGTGTTTTTTTGAATGGATCATTATGCCAGGTATTTGTTCTTAATAATGCCGTTAGAGGCAAGCAGATAAATATAATAATAAAAAGGAAACCCCTTGTTATCCGGCCGTCATTTTTATAAAAACAACAATGGCCGGCACAGGGCCGACCATTGAATTATATAAATCGGGATGAATTATCCTACAGCTATACGGTTGAAAGAAAGAACAGTAAGGCCCTTTGCTACAGAAGAAAGGTACTCGCCTACAGTCTTGCCGTTGTCCTTTACGAAAGGCTGAGGCAACAAAGTATTGTCCTTGAAGAATTTGTTCAGTTTACCAACAGCTATCTTGTCAGCCATATCAGCAGGCTTGCCTTCTGCCATGATCTGCTCAACAGCTATTTTCTTTTCGCGCTCTATCATTTCAGGAGCTACGCTGTCTGAATCTACAGCCAGTGGGTTCATCGCTGCTATCTGCATAGCTACGTCGCGTCCTGCTACTATTACAGCTTCGTCAGCTGCCTGGTTCATACCTACCAGCACACCTATACGGTAGCCGCTGTGTATGTAAGGTACCACTGCAGCAGCAGATAACTGCTCAAAGCGTGTTACGTCTATTTTCTCACCTATTTTAGCTACCATTTCCAGTAGTTTTTCGCCTACTGTAGCGCCGTCCATTGGTGCTGCTTTCAGTTCGTCAGCTGTAGTTGATTTTGTTTCCAGTGCTATGTCAGCTACTCTCTGTGCGAAAGCGATGAAGTCTTCGTTCTTAGCTACGAAGTCAGTTTCAGAGCTCAGGTTTACCACTATGCCATAAGTGTTGTCTGCATTAGCCTTAGCTATTACCACACCTTCTTTAGCTTCACGGTCGCTACGGTTAGCAGCTACTTTCTGTCCTTTTTTACGCAGGTAGTCGATAGCGCCTTCAAAATCACCATTGCTTTCTGTCAGGGCCTTGCGGCAATCCATCATGCCGGCTCCTGTCTGCTGACGCAGCTTATTTACTTCTGCTGCTGATATTGTTACTGTGCTCATTGTATTATTTTTATCCTTTTATGAATTTGAATAAGAGTGCAAAATTCGTATTTTATTATTAAAGCCCCAAATATGGGGCTTTAATGTCTTATTATCGTTCAGTTGTTTTATCAACTAATTAACGTTTTGTAGGAGCTGGTCTGCCACCTGGTCCACCGGGACGGCTACCGCCACCACCTGGTCCACGGCCTGCACCACCCGGACGGCTGCCTGCGCCACCGCCTGCGTTACCACGGCCACCACCTGGTCCACGACCTGGTCCGCCTGCACCCGGAGCTGCTGCACCACGACCCTTGCCACGACCTCCGCGACGGCCACCTTCGCCATCTTCTTCAGTAATTTCAAGGCCACGGCCCCTGCTGTCTGTATTATCATCAGCGTTATCTTCTTCGTTTTCTTTCACCTGCTGCGCGCGCTCCTGGAGACCTTCCATGATAGCTGCAGTAAGATAAGTAACTATGATAGCGATCGACTTTGTAGCGTCATCATTTGCAGGTATAGCGAAATCAACCTTTGTAGGGTCACTGTTCGTATCTACCATAGCAAAAGTAGCAATACCCAGGCGCTTAGCTTCTGCAAGAGCGATATGCTCGTGGCTGATATCAACCATGAACAATGCTGCAGGAGTACGGCCCATCTGGGAGATACCACCTAATACTTTTTCCATTTTATCCTTGCTGCGGGTAAGGGTCAGTTTTTCCTTTTTAGTTACACTGTCCAAAGTACCATCCTGCAGCATTTTTTCAATGCTCAACATTTTCTTTACGCTCTTGCGTATAGTCTGGAAGTTAGTGAGCATACCACCCAACCAACGTTCAGTAACGAAAGGCATGTTTACCTTCGCTGCTGCTTCAGCTACTATTTCTTTAGCTTGTTTCTTAGTAGCTACGAACATGATCTTCTTACCGCTCTTAGCGATAGATTTCAATGCAGCTGCTGCTTCATCAAGGCCTTCAATAGTTTTATTAAGGTCTATGATGTGGATACCGTTCTTTTCAGCAAAGATGTAAGGCAACATCTTTGGGTTCCATTTTTTCTTCAGGTGGCCGAAGTGCACGCCAGCCTCAAGAAGCTGCTGGTGTAATGTTTTATTATCTTCCATTTGAATAATTTCTTGTTGATTAAAAAATAAAATAGTACAAAAATGCTGCGATTAACGTTTAGAGAACTGGAAGCTACGGCGTGCTTTAGCTTTACCGAATTTCTTACGCTCTACGCTACGGCTGTCACGCGTCATCAATCCTTCTTTCTTCAAAGCCGGACGATATTCAGGGTTTACCTCGCACAATACGCGGGCAATACCCATCTTGATCGCTTCTGCCTGTCCTTTAGGACCGCCACCCTGTACATTGATCACAAGATCAAACGAGGTTTGCACATCAATTGTTTTCAACGGCAGTTCTACCTGGTTCTGCAGGTACATGATCGGAAAATATGCTTTATATTCCTTGTCATTAACCGTGATATTACCGGTGCCTTTGCTCAGGTATACACGAGCTACTGCTTCCTTACGGCGGCCGACGGCGTTTTTCTGTTTTTCCATTTTATTTATGAATGGTTTTTGTTATTTTAATATTATGTCTTATCCCGATACGGGCTTAATTACTTAGCGATACCTTTAGTTACCAATGTCTTAGGGTTCTGCGCCTTATGCGGATGCTCAGCACCTTCGTAAACGAAGAGTTTCTTGTACATCGCACGGCCCAGGCGATTTTTAGGCAGCATGCCTTTTACAGCGCGCTCTATCATCAGGTTAGGACGACGGCTGATCATTTCGCGTGCCATTTCTATCTTCTGGCCACCCGGGTGCATAGAATACGTCTGGTATTCTTTGTCATCAAGCTTTGCGCCTGTAAGCACTACCTTATTAGAGTTGATCACAATTACGTAATCGCCGCAGTCGAAGTGCGGTGTATAATAAGCTTTGTTCTTACCACGCAGTATAGATGCGATCTGGGATGTCATACGGCCCAGGGTCTGGTTAGTAGCGTCAACAACGTGCCAATCACGAGTTACGATCTTTTCGTTGGCTGATTGTGTTTTAAAACTTAAGTGTCTCATTACTTTTTAATGTTTTTATTGCTAAAATTCTTTTACCGTTCCCGCGTTAACCTGCTGTGTCCGGTAAAATTGGGAGTGCAAAAGTAAACGCAACTGGTGACAGCACCAAAAAATTCATTACTTTTTTTTAAGGTGCCGCTGCAATCTATTGATTATCAACGAAATTGGAGCAAAAATATTTTAGGAGAACGAGTTGTTGTGATTAAAATGGTGCTGCAAAAGACTGTTTTATTGCACTTAAACAGGCCATCGCACCGGTACAATAAGATAAGACCTGTAAAAAAATGAGATAACTTTCGTTCCCAATAAGTCAGTCTGGCGCAGTTATTGTGCTATGCATCACAAAGAATGACCATGACAAATTAGTGCAGAAAAACAGTCTTTAATTATCTTATTAAACTAAACCATGACCCGGTTTCATATTGGATTTGTATTCCTGTTGCTATATGCTGTGTGGATAATATATAGAGGGCTCGTCAAAAAAGATATCAGGCAGCATAAGGATGCGTTTTATCTGTACACTATACTTATTGCTGTCTGGGCACTTATTTACTTTTGGTTTTTCTTTGAAGAAATAACTCACATAGTCAGCTCCTGATCAACATTCAGGCCGGGACAGTCATCTAGAGGGAGATGTGTCCAATTCTCCGACCACATCAGGCAAATGATTCCGGTACCGGAAAAAACCGGAAGTAGTATAGAAGTCGCACATCTATACTAAAGTAGTTGCTGGGCTTGAGCCTCCCATTCTTCACTCCGGAAGAAACCGGAAGTGATTCCCGCAATCCGGCTGCAGCAAATGGATGTCGACACACTTTCATTTATTCCATAACGCTCCGCTAATTTGAGATCATACCAGAAAAAACTGGAAGTGAATTCCGCAGCTTACATTGTGTAGCTATTTGATTATCAATTGTATTAGTCAAAAATGGAGTTACTTCAGTGAAACCGGAAATGCAAATAGTCTTAACGCCGGAATGTTCGAATTCTTAGGGTGTCACAAATGGAAAGCCGACGACGCTAAAGGAGAATAAGCAGCCCTGCGTGAGTATCGTCGGGTCCGGCTATCGCAGAGACCCGACGAGGACGTAAGAACTGTCGCAATTTGAAATGCATTCATCAGGCTACAGGTATTGTCAAAAAGTGGTGATACTGTTACAGGAATCAGACCGTGTATTATGTAATTATATAGCCACTCACTCATGGCAATGCAAGATATATGACGGGCGCGGTAAAGAGAATGTTAAGAAAAGTCAAAGGAAAGCTTTGATTATTCACAATGTTGTAATAAATTCACCCCTTATTCCGTCTGTTGGGCTATGCTCAATGGGTGTATAATGTTTGGACCTAACCGCTTTTTTATAAAGAAAAACAAAGAGTATGAAAAGAGTTCTGTTACTATTTGCATTACTACTTACAGTGAGTTTTACCGCTTTAGCGCAAACGACCCATACTGTAACAGGAAAGATCCTGGATCAGAACGGGCAGGGATTTCCGGGTGCGGGCATCACCGTAAAGGGGACGCAGATAGGTACTGTTTCTGATGTGAATGGAGACTTTATGCTCGATGTGCCGGATGGCAGTGGTACGTTCATCATACAGGCGCTTGGCTACAATACACGCCAGGTAACTGAAACAGACGGCACTATATCTGTGAAACTGCAGCCGATATCAAGAGAGCTGGAAGGCACTGTGGTAACGGCACAGGCTATCAGAAGAGAGAAAAGAGAACTGGGTTACAACGTGACCACAGTGAACGCAGATGAACTGACTGCTGCTAATAATACAAGTGCGCTGTCTGGCCTTGCAGGTAAGGTAGCAGGAGCTAACGTAACCAGCTCTACAGGCGGCCCGGGCGGCTCTACACGTGTAGTATTAAGAGGTGAGAATTCTATCATCGGCAACAACAATGCGATCATTGTAGTAGATGGTATCGTAACAAATAACTTCGACAGAACACAAAGCAAACTTACTGACCTGAGCAGCTCATTCTCTGAACTGACACAGGTAGACTTCGGTAACAGCGCAAATGATATTGACCCGGATGAAATAGAATCAGCAACAGTATTGAACGGTGCATCTGCATCTGTACTTTACGGATCTATAGGCGCTAACGGTGCCATCATCGTTACTACTAAACATGGTAAGCGCAGAACGTCTAACACGCCTACCAAAATGGACGTTACTTACAAAGCAACGTACACGCAATCAGACATCCTGAAATATGCTGATGTGCAGCACCAGTACGGACAAGGCAACCAGTATGGCGGTGTGGACGATGACCGTCGTGAGAACTTCAGCTGGGGCTTACCTTTCGATGGTGCACTTCGCCCATGGGGACAGATCATAGATGGCAAGCAAATGGTAAAACCATACTCTGATCTTCCCGGTAATATCAAGAGCTTCTTCAATCATGGTAAAGACCTGAACAACTTTGTATCTGTATCAGGTGGTACTGAAACATCTACTTACCTGTTGTCGCTGAATTCACTGAACAGTTCAGGCGTAGTACCTAATACATTCTACAACAGGTACAGTGTGCGCTTTAACGGAACAACCCAGCTGAGCAATCATTTCTATTCTACAATAGACGTTAACTACCTGAACACTTACTCACGTGCTGAGACAGGTGGCCAGGGTGCAGGTGGTGTAATAGACAACTTGTACCAGACTGCCCGCGATATACCGGTTTGGGAGCTGAAAGACTATAATAACAAGTACTACTCTATGAGCTATTTCGATACAGGTGGCGTTCAGCGCTACGGTCAGTATGGCGCATATGCAAAGAACCCATACTGGGTAGCTAAGTACTATGATAACCGTAACAAATCTGACAGGATCCTGGGTACTACCAAGATCGGCTACAAGAGAGGTGAGTTCAATGTTTTTGATCGTATAGGTGTAGATGCAACTTCTGACAGGTCTACATATAATACACCCCAGTTCAATTCTCAACCGGTTGATCCTTTCTACACTGGTATCAACATGACATCTGCAGGTGGTTTCACACAGACGTCTAACTTCAGTTCACGTATATATAATGACCTGATCGTAAACTGGGACCATGAGCTGAGCAACAACTTTGGTATCAAAGCGCTGGCTGGTCACAATGTAAGCATCAACCATGACGAAGGCCTGGGTGGCGTAATAGACCCAAGTACTAATGGTCTTGTAATACCAGGCTTCTACAACCTGCAGAACAACCAGGGGCCGGTAATAGCATATAACAATGTGTTCAACCGCAGGAACTTTGGCCTGTACACAGATATCGTACTGAACTACCAGAAAGAATTGTACCTGGAGCTTACAGGCCGTAACGACTGGTCTTCTACGCTGAACCTGGACCGCAACTCTTATTTCTACCCGGGAACAAATGCTTCATGGGTATTCACTGAGCGCCTGAACGGTACACGCTTTAAAGAGAAGGTGCTGAACTATGGTAAAGTGCGTATGGGTGTTGCTGCTGTAGGTCATGATGCGGCTGCTTATGCAAATAACAACCCTGGCTATTTCCAGAATCCTATAGGAACCGGTTTTGGTTCTATAGTTCCTCCGTTCAACGGCAACCCTGCTTACTCTATTAATACAACAATAGGTGACAAGAACCTGAAACCGGAACAAACACGTGAATTTGAAGCAGGTATAGACCTTGGTTTCTTAAAGAACCGTCTGACAACTTCTTTTACTTACTACAGTAAGACAACGAACAACCTGATCACTGCGGTGCCATTGCCTAACTCAACAGGTTTCGGATTCAACTACGCAAACATTGGTAATATTACCAACAGGGGTGTGGAACTGACCATGAGAGGTACGCCTATATCTACAAGATGGGGCCTGAAATGGGAACTGTTTGGTACCTACACGCACAACAAGAGCAACGTAGTAAGCCTGACAAATGGCCTGGACCACGTAGTAATGGGTGGCTATAACGGCCTTGACATCGTTGCTGCAGTAGGACAGCCATTCGGTACCTTCTACGGTGCTGATATAGAATACTGGAAAAACCCTAAAGATGGTACATGGCATGCTGTGGTAGATCCTGCAACAGGTTTACCGATAGCTACAAAGAAACCTGTTTACAGGGGCTCTTTCCAGCCTAAGTTCCAGGCATCATGGGGTACAGACCTTACTTACAAAGGCCTGAAACTGCATGTGTTGTTTACCACAAAACAAGGTGGCCAATTCTATAGCCGCAATAAGATGATCATGGACTTCAACGGTACATCTGAAGAAACAGTGGTGAACAACCGCCAGTCTTATGTATGGGCCAACTCGGTATATAACGTACCTAACACAACCATATACCTGCCAAACACAACTAAGTTCTCTCCTTACACTTACTATACAAGCACAGAGCAGCAGTCATTGCCTGCACAGGGTTTAGTAGATGCAAGCTATGTAAGGCTGCAGGAAGTTGCATTGTCTTACAAAATACCTACCAAGTACTACAAGCGCAGTCCGTTTGGTGGTCTTGAAGCAGGTATCTTCGGCAACAACCTGTTGTTATGGACAGCAGAAAGCAACAAATATGATGATCCGGAAGCAACATCTGCAGGATCAGCAGGAAACGGACAAGGATTTAACTATAGCGCACGTCCTTCTTTGAGGAACTACGGTGCATTCTTAAAAGTTAATTTCTAACCTTATTTAATTATAAATATCATTTGTATGTTGATAAATAAAAAAATAATTCTTGCATCAGCGGTGGCAGGCCTTACACTAGGTGCATCATCGTGCAGGAAATTTTCAGATGTAAATACTAACCCGAACGTATCTCAGACAGCTACGGTGCAGACATTATTGCCTGCAGCCCAGTTGTATGTCGGATCGGCTGTAGGTACAGACTTACAGATATACGGTTCTATTTGGGCACAGTATTGGACACAGGCACCTGTATCCAGCCAGTATGCTGTGCTGGAGCAATTTGCACCGGGACAGGACCAGTTCACTTACGGGTGGAAAAATGTTTATGCAGGCGCAGAAAATTTTTACCAGCTCTACAATCTTGCAGATTCGCTGCATAAGAAACAGTATAAGGCAATAGCGCTCATCATGCAGGCATATACCTTCCAGGTAATTACTGACGGATGGGGCGATGCTCCGTTCAAACAGGCACTGAAAGGTGAGTACAACCAGGGGCACATGATCAACCCGGAATATGACGCGCAATCTTCCATCTATACCGGTATCCTCGCTTACCTTGATTCTGCCAACAAATGGATCAATGCATCTGACCCTTCAAAGCCGGGTGCTGATGACCTGATGTACGGCGGAGACATGAACCAATGGAAAAAATTTTCTAATACTTTAAGGCTGAAAATACTGCTCCGCGCAATAGATGCTCCGGGCTTTAAGGCAGCAGCTAAGATCGATTCGTTCTATAACACCAATCCTGCCTTCATAGGAGATGGCGATGACGCCAAGATCGCTTATGGTTTCGGATCTACTAACAAGAACCCATTGTATGCTGAAGAAAGCTCTTCGCAGCTGGCAGGTGTTCAGAACCTGGCAGCGAGCAATACCTGCCTGGACAGCATGAACAGCAATAATGACTACCGTGCTGCGGTATTCTATAGCGGCAGCAACGGTCTTGCACAAGGCTCTTATGCTACGGCAAAACCAGGAAGCGGCTATGCGATACCTACTGCTTATGTAGCAGGCGACGCAAACGATGCAGCATCTGCTAGTGCACCGGTAAACTTCCTTACTGCGGAAGAAAGCTATTTCCTGCAGGCGGAAGCGGCTGCAAGGAACTTAGGTACCGACGTAGGCAACGATGAGACCTTGTTTATGAATGGTATCAAAGCAAGCTTCGAATATTACGGCAGCGGCATCAGCGCTACTACAGGAGCAACAGGATCTGAAGCATATGATATATATGTAAACGGAGATGTCACAAATTCGATCCCTTCTGCTTACTGGTCTCACTATCCTGCAACGGGTAATAAATACGATAAGTTAAGGTTCATAATTACCCAGAAATGGTTCGCGATGTGCGGTAACCAAGGCTTTGAAGCATGGACAGAATGGCGCCGTACAGGTTTTCCTGACTTCCTTGTAAACCCTGCAAGTAGCGCTATAGGTGCTAATAAGCCTGCAAGGTTCCTGTACCCGACAACAGAAAGTACTGTAAATGCAGGGTTCCCTGGCCTAAAACCATTAACTGCTAAAGTTTGGTGGGACGTTAACTAATAGTATATATTATATAAAAAATTAGAGAATGAGAAAAATATTAATGTTATCAGTTTTTGCAGCAGTTACATTTACCGCATGTAAAAAGCAGGAAGATACTGTTTCAAAGCTTGTTACTGTATCTTATCCTACGGTCATCATCACGTCGCCTCAATTTTACAGTTTTCCTGTGAACGGTGGCCCGATGCCTAATGCAAATACGATTATTGCTACAGCATACGATTCATTTTATCATGAAAATCTGAAGCCTGTAGTTGATGCCAGCAAATTATCAAGCCTTGTTCCCGGCCTGTTCATAGCCACAGTATCTGCAAAGAACTCTTATGGCTTTATAGGTTACGCATATGTGTATGTAGCCATCACCGACATAGCTGATACAGTAGATATATCAGGTAAATATGAGCGCGTAGCAAATGGAGTAACGGTAAACATCACCAAACTAGGTACCGGCCTGTACAGGAGCGATAATATAGCAGGTGTGGCAGCAGCTACCCCGCAATATATCACGCCTGGCTATTTTGTAATGGAAGCAGATGGTACGACGCTGGATATACCTACTCAGCCTACCAAGAGCCTGGGCATGTTCTCAGGTCAGGGTACGTATGACGAGGTTACTTCTCTTACAGATACTACCATTACCCTCAGCATAGCTGACAACCCGAACTTTGGTACGCAGCAGAGAGTGTTTACTAAAACACACTAGTCTGCAACACAGATAGTTATAAACAGATCCCGCGGCCTATGCTGCGGGATTTTTTATGGATGAGCGGCAATCAGCGATTTTGGCCATAAATTATCGTACTATTTCACTTTTTAACAAATTTTCCATTGCGCAGCCATTATATTTGCGCACTAATTTCAATTTATGCAAAAGATCATAGCCTTACTGGCGCTTTCGTTAATTCCATCTTCCACGCTTCTGGCTCAGGATGCTACCGAGAAGGTGAACAGCAGTGCTACGCCGCCGCCAATAGTAAAGCCGTCAAGGGACTTTTTGATGTTGCAGTTTACCTATAACAACTGGATCACCAAACCAGACAGCGTAAAGACCAAGTCATTTAACTACGGTTTTAACGGGTATATGTGTTACGACTTTCCTATTAAGAAGTCGCACCTGAGTTTTGCAACAGGGGCGGGTATCAGCACATCAGTAATTTACCTTAACCAACAGGTGCTGGCAAATACAGACACCGGTGCACTAGGTGGCGCTGCCCGCTTTATTCCTGATACCAAAACGTACAAGCGCTATAAATTCGTTACTGCCTATTTACAGGCACCATTTGAGCTCAGGTACTATGGCAACATACAGAATAGGAATAAAGGCTTTAAAGCTGCTGTAGGGCTGCAGGTAGGTACACTGCTGGGTTCACATACCAAAGGACTGTATGCTGTAGAAGGAACGAATGTAAAAGACAAGATAAACACCAAGAGGTATGTAAGCTCATGGAACTTTGCCGCTACAGCACGTGTAGGCTGGGGCAATTTCTCCCTGTTTGCATCATACAACCTGACACCGGTATTTAAAGACAACGTAGGTCCTCCTATTACTCCGGCATCTGTGGGTATCTGTCTTACAGGTCTGTAATCATTGGTTTAGATAGAATATTTACAACCCCGGCTATTTGCCGGGGTTATTTTTTGCTTGTAAACAGAGTTCCGGGCATAAAAAAAAGAGTACCTCGACAGGCACTCTCTTGTGGAAATCTAATTATTGGGCATTTCCGCTTCCTTAAACTTCCATCAAACACACACTAGTCAGGAAATGCAAAATATAATGTTCAAAAACTGTACCAATGTGTACAAATGGCACAGAGATTAACAGATCGTTTCAATTAAAACCTGAACCTGAGACCTAATGTCTCCGGGAAATACAGGGTATGGAAATTGGAATTAGCGTGATTGTAGCGGGTGTCGTTGGTATGCACAGATGCATAGCGCATTGACAGATCCAGGTTTACAGCCAACCGAGGGATGATGTAGTAGGTAAAGCCCATCTGCAGACCCCATGTAGTACCTATACCATATCCGTAGTCATAACGGGAAACATAAGTAAAATCAGGGTTTGGATCTACTTTATACTTGCTATATGAAATAGAGCCATCGTTAATAGTATTGATCAGGCCAATGTTAGCTCCGAAATTGATATTAGCCCTGTTGAACGTGTTGTATCTTGTGTAGAACGGTATTATATAATTCATACCGAATGACTCTGTAATAGCATAATCTGCAACAAGGAAAGTTACATCGCGTGGCTTCAGTGTTCTTCCTAAAAGATCATTTTGTTCCCACTGTCCGTAAGAGATCCATTGTCTTGTGCCGAAATCAGCAGAAAGCATCCAGTGTTCGTTGAAAAAGAAGTTGGCACGCAGTGAGTAATCATGCGAGACATTTGTCCTCGTGCCCTGGTATGCGTCAGCAGGGCCCAAAGGCCTTGTAAATGTGCTAAGGCCAGCATTCACGCCAACTTCCCAACGATAATCAGGTGGCAGATTCTGCGCAAACATACTGCCCGCAAACGCCAATATAGTAGCTGCGGTGAGTAAAAATGCCTTCATACTTGGAGCTATTTTTTTAAAATTAGAATCAAATCTAAGTAAATTTTGGTGCGAAAGAAAGAAATCAGGCAAAAAACCTTTAACAAGCCCTATAATTCCATACGCAATCAAATGTTTGCCAATATGTTTTACAGTCTTAATACAGACTATTCATCGTCATCTTCTTCATCGCCACCCAGGTTGAAATTGAGCATGCTGCCCAGCATATCGCCAAAGGCATAACCGCCTTTTTCTATGCCTTTTTTGCTGATGAGCGAAAATTCAGAGATGCCGTGCAGTAAAAACTCCATGAGCAGACAGGTTTGTGCTTCATCAGCAGTGGGGTAAAATTGCTTTACCGCAGCATATAGCCCGTCCACCTTGTAGAGATTGGCGATATAAGTGTCATCGATATCGCCTTGCATCAGCGACAGGTCATTGCCCTTTCCAAACCAGTCTATTATGGGCTGATAAGGACTTGGTTTTGCTTTCACTTTTGCATTGCCTGCGGTCTTCTTGAAAGATTGTGGATCGGGGAAATATTGCAGGAATGTGGTACGGATGGCCATACCCATGAGGCGGTGCGCCACATTTAGCGGGCCTTCCTGCTCGCCTTCATACACCAGCTCTATCTTGCCGGTAATGGAGGGAACGATACCTATAAAATCGGCTATGCGTACACGGGTATGCTTGTTGCCGTTGTACAGCGCACGCAATTCGGCAGTACTCACCAGGTTCTCATAAGCTGAGATGGTAAGCCTTGCTGATACACCGCTTTTCTGGTCTACAAATTCGCTCTTGCGGGCTTCCATAGCTATCTGCTCTACCAGCATGCTGCAAATGTCCGGCACTTCTACCTTCTGCGATTGTTCTGGTAGTATGTCCGCTTCCTGTGCAGTAATAGCTCGCGATATTTCTATGGTCTTTGGGTAGTGGGTAATTATCTGGCTCTCTATACGGTCTTTAAGCGGGGTTACAATGCTGCCACGGTTAGTATAATCCTCCGGGTTAGCTGTAAAAATAAAGAGGATGTCCAGCGGCAGGCGCAGCTTAAAGCCACGTATCTGTATATCGCCTTCCTGCAGTATGTTGAACAGGGATACCTGGATACGTGCCTGCAGATCGGGCAGCTCATTAATAACAAATATACCGCGGTGTGAGCGTGGTATGATACCATAGTGCAGCGCTTGCTCATCAGCAAAGCTAAGACGCATATTGGCGGCCTTAATAGGATCTATATCGCCTATCAGGTCAGCTACAGATACATCTGGCGTTGCCAGCTTTTCGCCATAGCGCTGGCTGCGGTGCAGCCATGTTACCGGCGTGTCATCTCCTTTTTCTTCTACCAGTTTGCGGGCATATAAGGAGAGCGGTGCAAAAGGGTCATCATTAATTTCGCTGCCATCTACTACCGGTATCCATTCGTCAAGCAGGTTGATCATTTCACGAGCCATACGTGTCTTGGCCTGCCCGCGAAGGCCAAGGAACAATATATTGTGGCGCGACAATAATGCGCGTTCCACATCGGGGATCACTGTATCTTCAAATCCCAGTACCGTATGGAACGGGCTTTCTTTTTTTTGTATGAACTGCACGAGGTTATTCCTGATCTCTTCTTTCACCTGTTTTGGTTGGTAGCCTGCTTTTTTTAATGCGCCTAATGTGGTAATTCCCGGTTGTTTCATAATGCTCTTGTTCCTGTTTTATTCATTGAAGTTAACCTGTAATAATACAGGTAACCGATTAAGTAATTGTTACAGATCGTCATTCGTCAGGTTCTTCTTAGGCTTCGGTGGCGGAGCGCTTTTTTTCTGTGCTTCCTGCTCTGCTTTTTCTGCTTTTGCTTCCTGTTCCTTTTCTTTGGCCCTTTCCAGCTCGCGCTCTTTCTGCCTTTTTATTTTGTTCTCCAGTCTTATTACCCGTGGACTTTTTCCTTCGTCACCGTTCTCTGTTTTTACAGGTGCATCGGTTATTTCTTCATCCACCCTGCCGTAGATGCCCTTTTCCAGCATGTTGTCCAGCTGTTCCAGTTTGTGTTCTGTTATGTCTGTTTGTTTAAGCACCACGTCATACCCTGTACCATTCTCGTTGTTGGTCCATGAGCCCGTGTAGGTCTTTGCTGATAGTTCCAGCTCCAGTATACCCACCGGCGGGTCGTCTTCCATCATCCATTTTCCTTCGGCATCCTTGGTAATGTTCAGCTTCACATAGTTTTTCTGATCGCCAAAACGGTACAGCCCTTCATAGAACTGCAGGTTGCCCGACTTCACATCCCGCAGGTAGCGGATGAACATTTTAACCGGTATCTCGTCATCAAATTTACCTTCGTAGTACTTCCTGTCTATTACCTGCTTTCTTACCTGTTTCTTTTCATCCTCCGTGGTATTAGTTATTGACAGCAGGTTCTTCTTTCCTTTAGATGTATCAACGGATTTAAGGGAGTCCAACCTTGCCATTTCTTTACTCTTGTTCTTCTCCAGCCACTCATAATATTTGCGCTCCTCATGCTCTTTGATGATGTACTGGTCTATGCTGGATGCTTCGAGTATATTGATGACCTGTCCGCCAAAAAAGTAACCGTTGATCTTCTGTATCTCTGTGATGGTGATGCAAAAAGTAAGTCTGCCAAGCACATCTCTTACGAAAAGGTAGCCCTTGAAACGTTCCGGTGCAATTTTATCATAGCCTGCAAGGTCACGCGTAGGTGTTTCCTTCTGCAGCTCATAGCGTTGCATCACGGTAGCATTCCAGTGAATGCCGGAGTCCTCGCCTTTTTCGAGCACATGAATAAAGCGGGACATGATCTCGTGATTGTAATACGGATCAAAGCGCAGCAGCGCCTGTGGGTGTTCTTTCAGTTCTTCCAGTGCCTTAGTGGTTTCCGGGCTGCGATCGGGGTTGTGCATTACCCGGTTCCACAGCGTATCGAACGGGGGGAACAGATAAAAGTAACTGAGTGAGTCTTTAGTAGTAAGGCAGTGAAGCACATTGGTCATTAGCTCTACTTCTGTAGTGGGCACTCCCCTGGCCCTGCGCTTACGGGCATGGCTGTCCTGCGAACTTAAGATGAGGCAAAACGATAAAATGATAAGCAAAAAATACTTCATTCGTAGCTGTTCCGAGCGAATAAAGTTAGGCATTTAGGTGGGTTATAATGTTAAAAGATGCAATACCCTGATTGACATAGCTTATATCATTTCAAATACTCTTTCAGGCGGGCGGGCTATTATGGCTTTATCGCCGTGCTCCAGTATCGGGCGCTCTATAAGTTGCGGATTTTCTACAAGTATGGTCAGCCAGTCAGTTTCAGACAGCTCTTTTCCTTCGAATTGCTCTATGTAGACAGGCTCACTTTTACGCACCAGTTCTGAAGGCCGCATTTTTAATTTTTGCAACAGTACTTCCAGTTCTGTTTTAGTCAGGGGATCTGTGAGATACCACCTTACTGTGTGTGGTATCTCTTTTTCCATAAGTATTTCCAGTGCACCACGGCTTTTGCTGCATTGTCCGTTGTGGTATATGATGAGGTCAGACATTATACTGCCATTTCTTTTACATCATCAGCTATTACCAGGCGGCCAAGGGTCTTTGCCTTTATCTCATCAATAGTTACGCCGGGAGCATATTCCAGGCATTTAAAGCCATCGGGAGTAATGTCGAACACGCCCAGGTCAGTAACTACTTTCCTGATACAATGAACACCTGTAAGCGGTAGCGTACAGCGTGGAAGCAATTTACTTTCCCCCTTAGGATTAGTGTGCTGCATAGCTACTATGATATTCTTGGCCGCAGCTACGAGGTCCATAGCGCCGCCCATGCCTTTTACCAGTTTTTTAGGTATCTTCCAGTTGGCTATGTCGCCATTGTCTGCCACTTCCATAGCGCCCAGTACGGTAAGGTCTACCTTTCCTGCGCGTATCATACCAAAGCTCATGGCACTGTCGAACACTGCCGAGCCCGGCAGGAATGTAACCGTCTGCTTGCCTGCATTGATCATATCTGCGTCCTCCTCTCCTTCAAATGGAAAGGGACCCATGCCCAGCAGGCCGTTCTCGCTTTGCAGCACTACGTCCACACCTTCAGGAATATAATTGGCCACGAGGGTAGGTATACCTATGCCCAGGTTCACATAGAAACCATCCTGTAACTCCTGCGCTATGCGTTTTGCGATTTGTTCTTTAGTAAGTGCCATAAACCCTAAATCCCTAAAGGGACTTCTCTTTGTTTTGTAAAAAATGTTTTGCAAAAAATATCTATTCCATTCTTCCACTAAATGAGGGGAAGCCCCCTTTAGGGGGTTGGGGGTTTTCTTGTTGTTCTATTTTCTATTCTTTTCTCATAATTAACGCCCTGGAAAATGTGCTTTACGTAGATGCCGGGTACATGAATGTGGTCCGGGTTCAGCTCACCCGCAGGTACCAGCTCTTCTACCTCGGCAATGGTTATTTTGCCGGCCATGGCCATCATGGGGTTGAAGTTGCGGGCAGTGCCTTTGAAGATAAGGTTGCCCTGTGTATCGCCTTTCCATGCTTTTACTATGGCGAAGTCAGCGTCAAAAGCTTCTTCCAGCACATATTCCTTGCCATTGAACGTACGTGTTTCTTTGCCCTCAGCTACTTCCGTACCTATACCGGCCAGCAACCATACTGCAGGCATACCATAGCCGGCTGCCAGTGCGCGTGTGGCCAGTGTGCCCTGTGGTATCAGGTCTACCTCCAGCTCGCCGCTCAGTAGCTGCTGCTCGAATATGGCGTTCTCACCCACATAGGAAGAGATCATTTTCTTCACCTGCTTGCCATGCAGCATAAGGCCTATACCAAAATCATCGACACCCGCATTGTTAGACACGCAGGTAAGGTTATTGATGCCTTTCCTTACTATAGCTGCAATACAGTTCTCAGGTATGCCGCATAGTCCGAAGCCGCCAAACAATATGGTAGCGCCGGAATTTATATCCTTTATCGCCTCATCGGCGCCGGAAACAACTTTCTTCATTATTGAAAATTTGAGAGTGCTAAATTAGGGGATAAGTGATAGGTTGACAAGTTAATAGGTTAATAAGTTAGAGAAGGCGTGGGATCGGCCACGTTTTTCTAAACATAATTAAAAATTCTGCTCTTTAAAGCATCAGAAATCATCCTCAGGATCAAACAATGGCACAAATAGCTCCTGTCCGGGTTTTAGCTTCACTTCCCTGACATTGTTCACCTTCTTGTAGTAAGGATTTATCGGTTCTCCGTTGAAGTCGATGTATACCTTATCCAGTAGTACGATTTTGTTTCCTGCAAATTTGTATTCAATATGTTCATCGCCCTGGTGATTGATGACAGTATTGGTAAAGATATGGTGAGTAATGCTGTCTATCTTCGGGTCATCCAGGTTTTCAAATCCTTTTACCTTTTTGAAGTTTCCGCTCTTATCTGCCAGCCACAGCTCCCATTCTATGGGGCCATGCCCACCTACTTCCCAGCCATTCATTACATATGAAAGGTCTTTTATGCCATCACAGTTCCAGTCTTTATAACGTATGCGGCCTATGGCGTTCTCAATAGTATCCTCACACACCTTTTCCCATGAGGTATCGCTTTTCCTATATGCCTCCAAGCAGGCAAGTGGCGCTCCTTCCCTCAGGTCTATATCAAAGAACAGTACGGCATGTACCTGCGTTCGGGAGAATAGATGCCCTGCGGTGATGAAATTGTAGTAATTGTCTATTGGCCCAAATCCTTGGTCTTCAAAGGAAATTGCGGTATCAAAGGCTGACTGGTCTTTATGGCGGTCAAAATACGATAGCAGGGGGGTAATATGCTTGTGAAAATCGGGGCTGTCGGGCCATTTTACATATTTGGCGAGGTTGTAAACATCTAATGGTTTAGCGGCATGCTGTGGTGCATGGTGTTGGCAGCCTGCTGCCAACACTGCCAGCAGGCAGAACAATAGTATTTTCCTTAAAGACCGTGTAGCCATTGGCGATGTGCTAATAATAACACACAAAGCGTGCCATTTTTGGTAGAATTATAACAAATGCTTTTCTAATTTTGATGCGTACTCAGAATTGCCGCTATGTCTAAAAAGAACACTACCCGCCCCGATGGCCTTGCCTATTCTACCAACAAGGATTTCTTCAATGATTTTCCGGAGGAGGAAGCAACGGAGACGCTGCCCAAAGACAAGCAAAAGCTGCGGGTAAAGCTGGATACAAAACAGCGTGCGGGCAAAATAGTGACGCTGGTAGACGGTTTTTCAGGCACAAATGATGACCTGGAGGCGCTGGGCAAGCAGCTGAAGACCAAGTGCGGCGCAGGTGGCAGTGCAAAAGACGGGTTCATCATTATACAGGGAGATTATAAAGAAAAAATTATTGCGTGGTTGAAGGATTGGGGATATGTTTTAACTAAGTGAAAAGGCATAACTGAAAACCTGAAAGTGAGTTATTGTATAACAGGAAAAGCAACAGAACTCAGTCTGCTTTTTTTGTTATAAAGAGGATAAAAAACATTTTTGCGATATATCAATTCCAAACTATAAACGTATTTTTGCGCCCGAAAGCCACTTTCAGGTTTTAACTTTTAACTTTTCACTTTACTTCATGTTACAGGATATAAAGATATTAAACGAGAAAGAAACCCGTGGTGGTTTTGGTGAAGGCATATTGGAAGCAGGCCGCAGGAACCCTAATGTGGTAGCCCTTACGGCTGACCTTGCAGGCTCCCTGAAGCTGAATGCTTTTATCAAGGAATTCCCTGACCGCTTTGTACAGTGCGGTATAGCTGAGGCCAACATGATAGGCGTGGCTGCAGGTCTTACTATAGGTGGTAAGATACCGTTCACCACTACATTTGCTAACTTTTCTACATCACGTGTATACGACCAGATACGCCAGAGCGTGGCCTATAGCGGCAAGAACGTGAAGATATGTGCATCGCATGCGGGGCTGACCCTGGGCGAGGATGGTGCTACGCACCAGGTGCTGGAAGACATAGGCATGATGAAAATGCTGCCGGGCATGACGGTAATAGTGCCATGCGACTTTAACCAGACCAAAGCAGCTACAATAGCTGTAGCAGAATATGAAGGCCCTGTATACCTCAGGTTTGGCCGCCCGAAGTGGCCGAACTTTACGGCAGAAGACCAGAAATTTGAAATAGGCAAGGCGCAGGTGCTTGCAGAAGGTACTGATATCAGCATCTTCGCATGCGGCCACCTGGTATGGCTGGCTGTGGAAGCAGCTAAGATACTGGCAGAAAAAGGCATCTCTGTTGACCTCATCAACATGCACACTATAAAGCCGCTGGACGAAGCTGCGGTAATAAAGTCTGTAAAGAAAACAGGCTGCATAGTAACAGCTGAAGAGCACCAGATAAACGGAGGCCTTGGCGACAGCATAGCTGGCGTAGCCAGCCGCGAATGCCCTGCACCGCATGAGTATGTAGCGGTAATGGATACATTTGGCGAAAGCGGCACCCCTAAGCAACTGCTGGACAAATATGGCCTTACTACTGCTAACATAGTAGCTGCAGCAGAAAAAGCACTGGCGAGGAAAAAGAAATAATTAGAAAGGATAGTGATAAAAGCAAAAAGCAGGATGAAATATCATCCTGCTTTTTTGTATTAAGTGCTTTTGAGAAACAACTATTTGTCGCTACTTGTACGCCATCTTTCAGTAGCTGTTTTATATTCTTCTAAGGGAACTACATCTTTATCTGACTCCTCATTTGCTAACATAATTAGCTCTTGCAGCTCATCAGGCGTAAGTTCATCCGTAATGTCCTTATTGATATCCATACCTCTCCAAATTTATAAAAATTAAGACAATAATAAAAGCATTATGCGTCCATGTGCGTATTTTTGAAAATCATGAACAAGCTAACTTATTTCATACTGCTAATAATCCTCACAGCCTCTTCCTGCCGGGCACCGAAGGACTTTGTGTTTCAGAACGTGGAGAATTTCTCGTTAGGAAAGGCAGACCTGCAGCAAACCCAATTGTCTATGGACGTGAAGTTGTACAATACGAACAACTACCGGATGAAGCTGAAAAAGGCTGACCTGGACGTATACCTTAACGGCAGCCACCTGGGCAAAATGAATGTAACGAAGAAATACACCGTGCCCCGCATGGATACTTTTTCGCTGCCTGTGGTGATCAATGTGGATATGAGCAACGCACTACCTAATGCGCTGGCCCTGTTCATGAATAGCGAAGTAACGGTGAAGCTGGCAGGTAATGTAAAAGCTGGCCGGCATGGCATATTCGTACATATCCCCGTGAATTACGAGGGTAAGCAGGACATACGTTCCGGATTGAAATGGTAAAGGCTTAGAATTTATTCTTCCACATCATGCTTTCTACAGGCTTATCTGTGCGACCTGTGTACTTGGCATTTTCCTTTTTGTTGTACTTGTTGATCACATCGCCTTCTGTAACGAAGTAGATGAGCTGGCCTATAGGCATGCCCTTGTAGATGCGCACCGGCTGAATACAGGATATTTCCAGTGTCCAGGCATTGCAAAAACCTACATCTCCTTTGCCCGCAGTAGCATGGATATTGATGCCCAGCCTGCCAGTAGATGATTTTCCTTCCAGGAACGGCACATGGCCGTGCGTTTCGGTATATTCCTCGGTTACGCCCAGGTACAGCGTGCCGGGTTGCAGCACGTATCCATCATCCGGTATCTCGAAATGTGAAATAGTATTATGCTTACGTGCATCCAGGGTGCTCTCGTTGTAAACAGCGAGATATTTACCCAGGTGCACATCATAAGAGTTAGAGCCCAGGTTAGAACGGTCATAAGGTTCTATTACAATGGTGCCTTTTTCTATTTCAGCAAGTATGAGTGTATCAGAAAGGATCATGCGGCAAATATAAAGCCCTTATTGCGCTCGTTCACAACTTTTTTTCCACACTATGAGCGGTCTTTAGCACAGGAATGGGAACATAAATAGTAAACCATTAAAAAATTACGTGTTAATTATCTTAAAAATGATATTTTTGCCACCCTTTTAAGATACTTTATGGAATACAGAGAAATAGTAGCCGTTACCGGCCTTGGTGGACTTTACCAGTTATTGACAACAAAAAGCGATGGCGCTATTGTGCGCAATGTTGCTGACAAGACAACAAGATTCATATCTGCCCGCCAGCATAATGTAACCCCGCTGGAGAGTATAGAAGTATATACTACAGGTGACAATGTGCGCCTGCACAATGTATTTCAGAAGATGAAAGACCAGGAAACTAAAATACCCCTGGCCGATGCAAAGAGTGCTGATAACACAGCTATCAAGTCCTACTTCAAGAGCATTTTTCCTGAGTTTGACGAGGAGCGTGTGTATGTGAGCGACATGAAGAAAATGCTGAAATGGTACGAGATACTGAAAGCAAACGATCTGCTCCGCTTTGAACAGCAGGATGCAGACGATGCAGCAGCTAACGCACCTGAAGAAGCACCTGCAGCAGAAGCAGCGCCTGAAGAAAAGCCAGCTAAAAAAGCGGCTAAGAAGGCAGAAGCACCGGTAGCTGAAGAAGGTGAGGCAAAGCCAAAGAAAGCAGCAGCTAAAAAAGCGACCAAGAAAGCAGAAGCTGACGATGCAGCGGCAGGAGAAGAAAAACCGGCTAAGAAAGCAGCGCCTAAGAAAAAGAAAACAGAAGAATAAGACCGATGATCAAGGGTAGCTTTGACTATCGAATAATTTTATATCTTAGTGCCCGTCATGAGAAATAAGATCATAATAACCGTAGGGCTTTCGCTTTTGTTGCTGAATTCCAGCAGCTGTGTGATGCGCCAGGTAAGAGAGCCGAGAAGCTATCACCAGCTTAAACATACTCATCGCCACTATGGTCGTGAAAGGCATACGAATGTAAGGCGTATGTACTGGGGCAAGCACCGCTCAGGTATGCGCCCATACAAAAACAGGGGACAAGTAAGGTACTAAGACAAGATAATAATAAATGAAAAGCCGGATGATATCATCCGGCTTTTTCTATGCGCTATGTTATAGCGTTAAAATAATGTGTTGCCCGTTATTTCTTTTGTGCGGCCAAGGTGCTTGTATGCCTTTTCGGTAGCCTCACGGCCACGTGGAGTACGCATAATATAGCCTTCCTGTATCAGGAATGGTTCATATACCTCTTCTATGGTACCGGCCTCCTCGCTTACTGCTGTAGCTATATTATTGATACCGGCAGGGCCTCCTTTGAATTTATCTATCAGCGTGGCCAGTATCTTATTGTCCATATCGTCCAGGCCGCTTTCATCTACGTTCAGGGCTTTCAGTCCGTGTTCTACAATGCCCAGGTCTATAACGCCATTGCCCAGCACCTGTGCAAAGTCGCGCATGCGGCGCAGCAGGCCATTGGCAATACGTGGCGTGCCACGGCTGCGGCGCGCTATTTCTCCTGCTGCATCAGAGGTGATCTTTACATTGAGCACACCTGCGGCACGCTGTATGATGCGTTGCAATACTTCTGTTGTATAGTATTCCAGCCTCGACTTGATGCCGAACCTGGATAACAGCGGTGCCGTAAGCAGGCCGCTACGGGTGGTAGCCCCTACCAGGGTAAAGGGATTAAGGGTAAGCTGTATAGACCTGGCCGATGGGCCGGAGTCTATCATAATGTCAATTTTAAAATCTTCCATGGCAGCGTAGAGGTATTCCTCTACCACAGTGCTCAGGCGGTGTATCTCGTCTATGAACAGCACATCCCGTGGTTCCAGGCTGGTGAGCAGGCCCGCAAGGTCTCCGGGTTTTTCTATTACCGGGCCACTGGTTTCCTTTATGGCTACTCCCAGCTCATTAGCAACAATGCGGGAAAGCGTCGTTTTTCCCAGGCCGGGAGGGCCGTGGAAGAGGATGTGATCCAACGGCTCGCCACGCATATTTGCTGCTTTAATAAATATGCGGAGATTATCTATGAGCTTGGGTTGGCCGGCAAAATCTTCTATGGTTTGCGGCCGTATGGTGTTTTCGTAGTCTTTTTCCTGTACTGTCAGGTTGCCTGTGGGCCTTATATTTGAGTCAGACATCGGCATAAAGTTAGGAAAAAAGGTGGAGGACTGGCTATAAATTACTTATGGAGGTTAATGATAATTAATTGGTATTGTTAATAACAATTCGTTAACAAAATCCAATTAACAGATAGAACCATATATTGTGTACTTTCGCCCTCCAAATTAGATATTAGGGTAAAAATTTATAATAATTCTAAGAAACACCTGAAAACAATCTTGAATAACTTTTGAAATGAAGCTTATGAAACAGAATTTACTCCAGTCGATCTTCACCGCACACGAAAAAAGCGCTTCAATAGCCAGAAAACTGGGATTATTGAGCATATTAGTAATTGCGGCTACATTATTAGGTAGTAATGTTTTTGCCCAAACGTACACTAAGATCACGAATGTATCGGGAACAACTTCTTACGGAGCTGTTTCGGTAACAACAACTACCTCAGGATATTCTAATAGTCCATTTTGCGGAGGGCAGGCAGATCCTTTCCGTTCCTCCGGATCATTCGATGTTATAACCTTTACGTTTTCAAGCCCGATATCCAGTATCCAGCTTGCGTGCCAATTCGGAGGAGGATCCGGGACCAGTTTCTTTAGTTACAGTGTAAACGGTTCTCCATATTCACTTTCTCCTGCAGAGCTTATTGGCGCCCCATCTGATGGATGTTATGGTGGCCTTTTGTCTGTTTCCGGTGGCGTGTTGACTAATTCTGGTAATAACGCTCAGTTGGGCGGCCTTGTTCAGATCAATGGTACTATTAACTCTATATCAATAACTCATAATGGTAACAGTGCATCGTGGTTAGGCGCATTCTTTGCTCCACTAGTTCTTAATTTTGATAATGGCACTACTCAGAACACAAAAGTTTGCCAGAATGCAAGCGCAACCTCAATAAATTCACTGCTTACAGCAACGGGTACCTTTGGTACTACATTTACATGGTCTGTGGTTTCAGGCCCTTCTCATGGCGCATTAGGTGGCTTTCCTGCTACTGCATCTGTAGGAACATCTGTATCGCCTACAGGAACGACATATACACCTACAACAGGATATTCAGGTCCAGATGCGTACACCATACAGGTTTCAGATGGTACAAACACAACAAACACAACAATAAATGTAAATGTACAGGCACCACCTGCAAGCATAACCGGCAATGCGATAATATGCGGAACGGGTAATACAACAACTTTATCTGATGCTGTAACAGGTGGTACATGGACAAGTGGTACTACTGCTGTTGCTACAGTTGGTACATCATCAGGTGTTGTTACCAGTGTTGCTACAGGCACCACTATCATTACTTACAGCACAGGATGCGGCAGTGATGTTACACAAACAGTAACAGTAGGTGCTTTCCCTGCTGCCATATCAGGAACTGCTACTGCATGCCCCGGTACTACAGCTACTTTAACTGATGCTACAGCATTCGGTGCATGGAGCAGCAGCACATCTTCTGTAGCTACTGTAGGTTCCAGCACTGGTATTGTTACCGGTGTTGCTGCGGGCACTACAACTATAACTTATACATTAAATACAGGTTGTGCGGTAAACAAAACGTTTACAGTAAATGCGACACCTGCTGCAATAACAGGCGGCGGTGGTTTATTGTGCGTTACGAATACAATGACACTCAGTGATGCTACAAGCGGCGGTGCCTGGAGCAGCAGCAACACTGCTGTAGCTACGGTATCCGGCGGAACTGTTACAGGTGTTAGCGGGGGCACAACAACTATTACCTATACATCGGCATCAGGTTGCATCAGCACACTTGCGGTGAGCGTAACTGCTCTGCCTACAGTTAGTGGTGGTTCGAATGTTGCGATATGTGCAGGCACAGGTACTACGCTTACCGGTTCGGGTGCTGTATTATATACCTGGTCTCCGGCTACAGGCCTGTCGTCTACGGCGGGAACATCGGTAACAGCAAGCCCTACGGTAACTACTACTTACACCGTTACCGGATCTAATGCAACTTCTGCGACAGTGCCATTTAGTTATACTGGTTCGATTGTATCCTATACAGTTCCTGCCGGTGTTACTTCGATTACAATAGCAGCAAGTGGCGCCCAGGGCGGAAGCCAGACGACAACTTCTGCTCCTGGTGGTGCAGGTGCAAATATGAGTGGTGTGTTCAGTGTAACACCGGGAGATGTCCTTAAAGTATTAACAGGCGAGCAGCCAGCCGCAGTTCAACATACCGGCGGCGGCGGCGGCGGATCATTCGTGTGGAATGTTACAACAGGTAATACATTATTAATAGCTGCCGGTGGCGGTGGTGGAGCAGGCTACGATGGTAATACTAATAATGGCGTCAACGGAATAAATGCTGTGACAACAAACAACGGAACAGATGGCGGCGGTTTTGCCGGCGGTGGCGGCGTTTCCGGTAATGGTGGAACGACACCTTCAGCCTTTTATTATGCCGCTGGCGGAACCGGTTGGTTCTCAGCGGGCGCTGGTGGTTATGGTGGCGGGTGCTCAAATTCTACCGGTGGTTCAACACCTTTAACAGGCGGTGCAGGTGGTGTATATGGCGGAACTGCCGGTGTGAATGGAAATGGCGGTTTTGGCGGCGGCGGTGGCGGCCAGGGTATATGTTCGTGGGTAGGCGGCGGCGGCGGCGGCGGTTATAGCGGCGGCGCTGGTGGCGACTTTCCCTCAAATCTTGCTTATCCAGGCGGCGGCGGCGGATCTTACAACGCGGGTACTTCACAGTCGAACAGTGTAGGTAATACTGGTAACGGGATTGTTACTATATCTTACGCAATTCCTGGCTGTCAGAATACAGCAACAGTAACGGTAACAGTTAACCCTTTACCATCAGCAATAAGCGGTGCAAGCAGCGTTTGCAAAAGCTCAACAACTACTTTAACTGATGCTACGGCATTCGGTGCATGGAGCAGCAGCAATACTGCGGTAGCTACTATCGGTTCTGCAACTGGTGTTGCAAGCGGCGTAGCAACAGGTTCTACAACTATAACATATACATGACCTACAGGTTGTTATGCAACTACAGCACTTACAGTTAATCCGTTACCGGTAGCAATAACTGGTACAGGTGTTGTTTGCGTTGGTTTAACAGCTACACTGAGCAATGGTACTTTAGGCGGTGCGTGGACGAGCAGCAATACAAGCCTTGCTACTATCGTTTCAGGTACAGGTGTAATGACCGGCGTACTGGCAGGTAATCCAATTATAACTTATACCACAGCTTCAGGCTGTACAACTACAACCGTAGCAACAGTTAATCCGTTACCGGCTGCAATAACAGGTACAATGAATGTGTGCGTAGGTTTAACTACTGCACTTACTGATGCTACCGCAGGTGGCACATGGACAACAAGTACTTCTTCTGTGGCGACAGTGAACTCATCTACGGGTGCCGTGTTCGGCGTAGCAGCAGGTACAACAACAATAACTTATACAATATCTACAGGTTGTATCAATACGGCTGTAGTTACCGTTAATCCTAATCCGGCAGCAATATCAGGAACTCCTGTAGTGTGTGCAGGCTTAACTACTACACTTACCGATGCAACTGCAGGCGGTAACTGGGGCAGCAGCAACTTAACTGTTGCGAGCATAGGTACTACATCAGGCATCATGACCGGATTTGCAGCAGGTACTACTACTATTACTTATATGCTGCCGACAGGCTGTATAGCTATAGTAACAGGAACAGTAAATACATTGCCGGCAGCAATATCAGGCACTACGAACGTATGTGCAGGTTTAACAACTGCGCTTACTGATGCACTTACAGGCGGTACATGGAGCAGCAGCACATCTTCTGTTGCTACTGTCGGTTCTTCTTCAGGTATTGTTTCAGGTGTAGCCGCAGGTACTACTACTATTACTTATAAATTACCTACAGGCTGTATCAATACAGTTGTAGTAACAGTTAATCCATTACCTGCATCTATAACTGGTACACAGGTAGTGTGCGAAGCAGCAACTACAACACTTGCCAATGCTACAGGTTTTGGTGCATGGAGCACAGCTAATACTACTGCTTCGGTAAATTCAGTATCAGGCGTGGTGACAGGTGTTGCCGCCGGTACTGCAACGGTTACTTACACATTAACTACAGGTTGTATCGCTACGGCGATAGTAACGATCAATCCTACACCGGCTATTACAGCAGGTACAGGTATTGTATGCGTAGGCTTAACAACAACACTTACAGGTTCAGGCTTTGGTAACTGGAGCAGCAGCAACACAGCTGTAGCAACAGTTGGCAGCGGCACAGGTATCGTAACCGGTGTATCTGCAGGCTATCCTAATATCAGCTATACGCTGGCAACAGGTTGCTTTGCAACAAAAGTTGCTACGGTTAATCCATTACCTACAGCTATCATAGGTACTATGAGCAGCTGTATAGGTGCTACTTCTGCACTGAGCGATGCAACAGCAGGCGGTGTATGGACTACAAGCGTTTCGTCTGTAGCTACTGTTGGTTCTTCTTCGGGCATTGTTTCCGGTGTGACAGCAGGTACTACTACTATATCTTATACATTATCAGCTACCGGTTGTGCAATGACGGGTATATTCACAGTGAATCCGTTCCCATCTGCAATAACAGGTACAATGAATACATGCCCTGGTGCTACAACAGCCCTTGCTGATGCATCTACTTTCGGTAACTGGAGCAGCAGCAATACTTCTGTTGCTACCATTGGTTCGGGTACAGGTATCGTGAGCGGTGTTGCTGCGGGTACTACTACTATTACTTATACATTATCTACAGGTTGCAGCATAACGGCAGCATTAACAGTAAATCCTTTGCCATCGGCTATAAGCGGTACAATGACCGTTTGTGCTGGTCTGACAACAGGATTATCTGATGCAGGCGGCGGCACATGGAGCACAAATAATACTACAGTAGCTACTGTTAACTCTGTAAGCGGTATCGTGAGCGGTGTATCTGCAGGTACTACTACTATCACTTATACGCTTGGTACCGGTTGCCAGTCTATGGCGGCAGTAACAGTTTATGCATTACCAGCACCTATCAGCGGAACGCTGAATGTGTGTGCAGGCTTAACAACAGGCTTGTCTGATGTAACCGGATCCGGTACATGGACCAGCAGCACTTCATCTGTAGCAACAGTAGGTTCTGCTACCGGCCTTGTAAATGGCCTGGTTGCCGGAACATCTACCATTACTTATATGATACCAACAGGTTGTATCAGTACAGCTACGGTTACGGTCAATCCGTTACCTGCTGCTATCGGCGGTACTACTAACGTGTGTGTGGGCTTAACCACAGCATTGACCGATGCTACATTATCGGGCGCATGGAGCAGCAGTGTTACTTCGGTAGCTACTGTGGTTTCAGGTTCGGGTGTGGTAACAGGCGTACTGGCGGGTACTACCACTATTACTTATACACTGGGTACAGGTTGTATCATGACCACCCAGCTTACAGTTAACCCACTGCCTGCAGCTATCTCCGGATCAGCTACGGTATGTGCGGGCTTAACAACTACATTCAGTGACGGTTCAACAGGCGGTGCATGGACAAGCGGTAATACAAGTGCAGCAACTGTTAACTCATTAACAGGTGCGGTGTTTGGCGTTGCAGCAGGTACATCTACCATTACATATACATTACCTACGGGCTGTATCAATACGAAAGTGATCACGGTTAATCCGTTACCGGCGAACATTGCAGGTATTACTTCTGTATGTATCGGTCTTACAACTACACTGAGCGATGCTACAGGAACCGGTACATGGAGCAGCAGCGATGCTACACTTGCCCCTGTAGGCGCATCAACAGGTATTGTTAGCGGCCTTTCAGTAGGTACACCAACTATTACTTATATGCTGGCTACAGGCTGTATCGCTACAACAATAGTTACGGTTAACCCGCTTCCTGCGGCTATAACCGGTACTATGAATGTCTGCGTTGGTTCGTTCACAATATTAAGTGATGCTACACCGTCCGGTGTGTGGAGCAGCAGCAACACAACTGTAGCGCCTGTAGTGGGTGGTATTGTTATAGGCGCGACTGCGGGAACAACAACAATAACTTATACATTGCCTACAGGCTGTATCAATACTGCTGTAGTTACAGTTAATCCGTTACCTGCTGCAATATCAGGTACTACTAATGTATGCGTGGGTTCTACAACAGCACTTGCTGATGCATCACCATTCGGTACATGGAGCAGCAGCAACTCATCTATAGCTACCGTGGTAGCACCAACGGGTGTGGTAAGCGGTTTGCTTGCAGGCACTACTACTATTACATATACATTGAACACGGGTTGCCTGATAACAACCCCTGTAACAGTTAATCCATTGCCATCTTCTATAACAGGTACATTCACAGTATGCGCCGGTTTAAGTACAGCACTTACAGATGTAGGTGGTGGTACCTGGAGCAGCGGTAACACTACTGTAGCTACAGTGACCGGCCTGGGAATTGTAAACGGCCTTTTAGCAGGCACTACAACTATTACTTATACATTGCCTACCGGTTGTACAGCAATGGCAACAGTAACCGTGAATCCGTTACCGGCAAGTATTACTGGCCTTAACACTGTTTGTAACGGTCTGAGCATCAATATGAGCGATGCGACAGCCGGTGGTACATGGAGCAGCAGCAATTCTACAGTTGCAGTAATTAATTCTCTCACAGGCGGACTGACAGGTAATACAGCAGGCACTACTACAATAACTTATGCACTGACAGCAACCGGTTGTATCAATACAACAGTGGTTACGGTAAATCCATTGCCAGCTGCAATAGCAGGTACTACTAATGTATGCGTAGGATTAACTACAACGCTTAGTGACGCAACGCCATCGGGTACATGGGCGAGCAGCAACCTATCGGTAGCGACAGTTGGCACAAGCTCCGGTATCGTTACAGGTTTCGCGGCAGGTACAGCGACAGTTACTTACGCATTAACTACTACAGGTTGTATCATGACGACTCCTGTAACCGTTAACCCATTGCCATCAGCGATTACCGGCACAATGAATGTGTGCGCAGGTCTATCGACACAATTGACAGATGCCGGCGGCGGTACATGGAGCAGCAGCAATACTGCAATAGCTACAGTAAACGTGCTAGGCCTGGTAAACGGGGTGCTTGCGGGTACTGCTACCATTACCTATACATTACCTACAGGTTGTATCACTACAACCATAGTAACGGTTAATCCATTACCATCACCAATAGGTGGTCTTAATAATGTATGTTTCGGACTGACGACGTCTCTTAACGATCCTACGCCATTCGGACTGTGGAGCAGCAGCAATACTACTGTAGCTACTATCGGTTCAGGTACAGGTCTTGTTAGTGGTCTGACAGTAGGATCTACTACAATTACTTACCAGCTGTCTACAGGTTGTATCTCTACACTTGCATTCACTGTTAATCCATTGCCAACATCAATATTGGGTAATGGTGCAGTATGCCTGGGCTTAACAACTACTCTCAGCGATGCAACGCCGCTGGGTGCATGGAGCAGCAGCAACACAACCGTAGCAACAATTGGTAGCACTTCAGGTGTTATGAGCGGTATGGCTGTGGGTACTACTACTATAACTTATACATTGCCTACAACATGTATGATAACAATGACCGGAACGGTCAATCCATTACCGGCTGCAATAACAGGTGCAACAACTCACGTATGCCAGGGACTAAGTATCACAATGAGTGATGCTACGACACCTGGTGTGTGGAGCAGCAGTAACACAGGTATAGCAACAGTTAATTCATCGACAGGCGTTGTAAACGGTATAGCGCCGGGTACAATGACACTTACTTACACACTGCCTACAAGCTGTATCATGACAACGGTCATTACAGTTGATCCGTTGCCTGCTACAATAACAGGTACTATGAGTGTATGCGCAGGTTTAACAACTACGCTTAGCGACGCAACACCATCAGGTACATGGAGCAGCAGCAATACGGCTGTAGCTACAGTAGCAGGAAATGTGGTGACGGGTGTGGTAGCAGGTACTGCAACAATTACTTATACATTACCTACAGGCTGTATCATGACTGCCGTAGTAACGGTTAATCCGTTACCGGCGACAATAACAGGTACTACTAGTGTATGCGCAGGCTTAACAACAACGTTGAGCGATGCAACTGCATTAGGTACATGGAGCAGCAGCAATACAACAATAGCAACAATAGGCAGCGGTACCGGCCTTGTGAATGGCCTGACAGCAGGTACTGCAACAATGACCTATAAGTTAACTGCTACAGGTTGTATCATGACAACTTCGGTAACAGTTAATCCGTTACCTGCATCTATAACAGGTACTATGAATGTGTGCGCAGGACTTACAACAGCCCTGAGTGACATTACACCATCGGGCGTATGGAGCAGCAGCAATACAGCTGTAGCTACCGCAGGCAGCAGTACAGGCGTAGTAACAGGTGTAGCAGCAGGTACTGCGACTATTACTTATACAATACCTACCGGTTGTATCATGACTTCGGTTGTAACGGTTAACCCGTTACCGGCATCTATAACAGGTACTATGGCTGTGTGCGCAGGTTTAACGACAACGTTAAGCGATGCAACACCATCAGGTACGTGGAGCAGCAGCAACACAGCTGTAGCTACAATAGCAGGAAATGTGGTAACCGGTATATCAGCAGGAACTACAACGATCACTTATACATTGCCTACAGGCTGTATCATGACTGCGATCGTACTGGTTAATCCATTACCTGCGCCTATAAGTGGTACATTGAATGTATGTGCAGGCCTTACAACAACACTGAGTGATGTGGACGCAGGCGGTACATTCACCAATGACATGACCGTACTGGTAACACCACTGACAATAACTCCGGGCGGCGTTATAACAGGAATTACAGCCGGTACTAATATAATTACATACACGCTGGCTACAGGTTGTATCACTACATCGGTAGCTACAGTTAATCCATTGCCACTGGGTATCATTGGTAATTCACATGTATGCGCCGGCTTAACAATATCAATGTCTGATGCAACTCCGGGTGGTAGCTGGACAAGCAGCAATGCAAACGCTACAATCGATATATCAACTGGTGTTGTTAACGGTGTAACTGCAGGTACTTCTATCATCACTTATATGCTGCCTACAGGTTGCATCATGACCAGGGTGATCACAGTTGACCCATTGCCAACGGCAATATCAGGTACACTGAATGTATGCGCGGGTTTAACAACTGCGTTGAGCAATGGCTCAACAGGCGGTATGTGGACTGTAGGTTCTTCAACAATAGCTACAGTGAACAGCTCAACCGGTGTAGTAACCGGCGTAATGGCAGGAACAACAACAATAACTTATACATTGCCTACAGGTTGTATCATGACAGATATGGTAACTGTTAATCCACTGCCTGCTACTATCACCGGTACTACACAGGTGTGCGTAGGTCTTACAACTCCACTGGGTACTACAACACTGGGTGGTAGCTGGAGCAGCAGCAACACTGCCATAGCAACAGTAGATGCAAGCCTTGGTGAAGTGACAGGTGTACTCGCAGGTACTGCGATCATTACTTACACATTGCCAACAGGCTGTATCATGACTTCGGTTGTAACGGTTAATCCATTACCGGGAACTATCAGCGGTACACTGAAGGTGTGCGCAGGCAGCATGACCACCCTGACAAATACAGGCGGCGGATCATGGACCAGCAGCAACATGAGTGTAGCAACGGTAAGTGGTGGTGTGGTAAGTGGTATCATGTATGGTACTTCTACGATCACTTATACATTACCTACAGGCTGTATCACTACAGCTGTAGCATCAGTTGATTCTCTGCCTACAGT
>JAOQAP010000216.1 GCA_025963465.1 Flavipsychrobacter sp. | reverse complement strand
CAGCCATTCTTTTCCATCAGTTGCTCTGCCCTTACCACATCTTCAGGAGTGTCGATCTCTACTCCCATGTATTGAGTGATAGCCATGCGCATAGGCACGCCGTGCTCCAGGAAGCGCAGGCATTCTACTTTTTCAGCTGCTTCCAACGGTGTCATAGGCCAATTGGTAAAACTCATCAGGGCTTCTTTTCTAAATGCGTATACGCCGATGTGTTCGTAGTAGGGGATATTTATTTTAGTGTCGCGAGGGTAGGGTACCACACTACGGGAAAAGAACAATGCATAGCCATTCAACGCCAGTGCTACTTTTACATAATTGGGGTCTTTTATAAGGTCGGGGTCAGTTAATTGTTGCACAAGGGATGCCACCTGTACGTTAGCTCCGTCCGTTCCTTTGAACAGGTCAAGCAGCTGAGCTAATGGTGCCTGCTGTACAAAAGGCTCATCGCCCTGTACGTTCACAAATACATCTGCTTCCATACCCGCAGCTACTTCTGCTATACGGTCGGTGCCGCTTTCATACTCACGTTTGCTTTTTACAGCCTTGCCTCCGTGTGATACTATTTCGTGGAGTATCTCGTCACTGTCGGTCACCACTACCACTTCATCAAACAAGCCGGTGCGCACGGCCGACTCGTATGTGCGGAGGATAACGCTCTTCCCTTTTATAGGTGCAAGCATCTTGCCCGGAAAACGTGTAGCGCCAAGGCGGGCGGGTATCAGTGCAACTACTCTCATTTAGTTAGTTTTTTATAAAAGCTATCAATAACAGCACCCAACCTGTAATAAAGCAAAGCCCGCCTATAGGAGTAATGATACCTACGGGACCTATACTTTTGCCGCTGATGCTTAATGCGGTCATCAGGTACAACGAACCGCTGAACATGATAATGCCTGCAATGAAAAAAGTGGAAGCTAGCTTTACCTGTGCAGCAGGGAATGCAGCATATACAATGCCGCATATGATCAATGCGAAACTGTGGTAGAACTGATACCTCACCCCGGTTTCAAAAACGATCAGTTTTTCCGGTGGTACTATAGCTTTTAGTGCGTGTGCGGCGAATGCGCCTAGTATGACTGCGATAGCTGCAAATGAGCTGCCTGCTATCAGTGCCTGTTTATACATGAGGAGATAATTTTGCCAAAGGTAATGAGGGAAATGTCTTGAGTATGTAAAATAAAATGAGCCTGCTCATAGATAGCCTGCCGTTGCTGTAATAGTGATCCCAGGAATTCTGGCAGATCGGTTTTGCCGCTGAGCAATGGCCTTTTTGTATCATCTTCATTTATATGCTGCAGCAGATAAGGGATGTCAACCTGCAGGTATATGACCGTTCCTGCTGATCTTAATAAAGCCATGTTATCATTAAAACAGGGGGTGCCTCCACCGCATGCTATAATTGTATCACTATCGCCTGATGTTACGATCTCCTTCAAATACCTGCTTTCCCGTTCTCTGAATCCAGCTTCTCCGTATTGCGCAAACAGTTCGGGTATAGTCATTTTTTCCTGCTCCTCAATAAACATATCCAGATCAACAAAGGACAACCCATATTCATCAGCTATCTTCTTTCCCCAATATGTTTTTCCTACTGCAGGCATCCCCACAAGAAATATCTTCTTATCGGAATTAGGAATTGGGGATTGGGAATTTGGATTGTTTTGCATGTTGCAAGATGAGTAGAAGCCCCGGAACAAGGTCCCGCTTTTTCAGCGGGAGGGGTTTGGGGTTAGAGTTGCTGTTAAAAACTTCAATATCATAAGCATACCCATTGATGCAGCCATTTCCTTGTTCCGTTCACGATCGTAAGGGAAATGGAACATCTTTGTTTTTACAGTATCCTTGTTAGCTACTGCCATCCATACTGTACCTACCGGTGCGCTGTCATCCGGAGCTGCCGGGCCCAGCAGGCCTGTTATTGCAAATGCGTAATCAACATGTAACACGCGCAGGGCACCTTGCGCCATTTCGGTCACGGTCTGCTCGCTTACTGCATGGTACTGTTCCAGCGTTTCCTTCTTTACACCGAGTATCTTCTCCTTCAGCTCATCCTGGTAGCAGACGATGCCACCATTGAAATAATTGCTGGCACCGGCTACCTGTGTAATGTAGTGCGATATATAACCACCCGTGCAGCTTTCAGCCAGGCCGAATGTGGCGTTATGGCTGGTAAACCACCGGCCAAGTATTTGCTGCATAGGTATGTCTTCCATAGCAACTACTATATTTTCCAGTCGTTTTGCTACATCCTTTTGTTTTGCGTCCAGTTCAGCAGCAAGTTTAATGCTATCCTTTCCTCTGCCTGTAAGCCTTAGTTTTACCATGCCTGCGCCGGGCAGGTAGGCTAACTTTATATGTGCGGGTAGTGCTTCTTCAATATCTTTTATGGCCTCTGCAATAAAGCTTTCACCTTCACCCGCGGTCACTATGGAGCGGTGCAGCAAGGCGTCACTAAAGAAACGTTCCCGCAACTTAGGCAGTGCTTCGTTCTCCATTATTGATACCATCTCGAATGGTACACCGGGTAGCGAGATGATTACTTTATCCTGTTTATTAAACCACATGCCGGGTGCCGTACCATATTTATTAAACAGGATGGTGCAATTGTCAGGCACTTCAGCCTGTTTCAGGTTGCGCTCCAGGAAGGGACGATTGTGTTTTAAGAACCTGTCTTTAAGGTGTTCCAGTACGCTTTCATTCACAACCATCTTCCCGCCAAAGTATTCATTGAGCAATGGCTTGGTAATATCGTCGGCTGTTGGGCCAAGACCACCTGTTATTATTACTAATTCTGCATTGGCCAGTTCAGTATCTAATGCTGTTAGTATTGCATTTCTATCGTCGCCCACTGCTACACGCCTGAGCACATCTATGCCCAGCTCATTAAGGTGCTGGGCTATCCATGCAGAGTTGGTGTCTATTGTTTGCCCTATCAATAATTCATCACCAATCGTGATGATGGCGGCGGCTATATTGCTCATGGTTGTTTTTTAAAGAATGGCTCTAATCTTGCATGAAGGTCGGGTGGCATATTTACTTTTTTCTTTTCTTTAGGATCATAAAATACAAGCGTAGTAACGCCTTTGTTCAGTAGCTGTCCTGCTTCGTTATACAGTTCTGAATGGAACTGGATCTTTGATTCTTCCGGCATCTCTTTTAATACCGTTCTTACCGTTACCAGGTCATCATATAGAGCAGGTCTGTAGTATTTGGAATTTAATTCTACCACCGGCATCATAATACCCATTTCCTCCAGTTGGCGGTAGGTGAAGCCCAGCTGACGTATGGCTTCTGCACGGCCTACTTCGTAGTACAGGGCATAGTTACCATAGTAAAGGTAGCCCATCTGGTCTGTTTCGCCGTATCGTACTCTTATATGTGTTTCTGCTGTGTACATAAACCCCCAACCCCTAAAGGGGAGCTCCTTATTAATTTATAACTTATTTTCTGTGTCTTTCCTATCAAATTGTTCAATCCTTATTCTTACCCTGATTACCAACACTAGCTAAATAGCAGGAGGGGTCAGGGTTTTTTAATAGTATACAAACTGCTTGCCTGTGTGAGGCACGTAACCGTAAGGTCGTTGATACATACATGAGGTGGCAATGCAGCGCAAAACCAGGCTATGTCTGCTATATCTTCTGCTCTCAGCGGGTTTAAGCCTGCATAAGTATTTTTCGCGCGCTCGGCATCTCCTTTAAAACGTACGAGCGAGAATTCTGTTTCTGCCATACCCGGATTGATAGAAGATACCTTAATGCCATAAGGCAACAGGTCTATACGCATTGCCTGGTTAAGGGCATCTACCGCAAATTTGGTAGCACAATACACGTTACCATTCTTGTATACCTGCTTTGCTGCAGTAGAGCCTATATTGATGATGTGGCCTGATGCCTGCGCTTTCATCAGTGGAGCTATTTGCCGTGTCACATACAATAAGCCTTTTACGTTGGTGTCTATCATCAGGTCCCAATCGTCGGTATCTCCTTCTTCTATTGATGATAATCCTGAAGCAAGGCCGGCATTGTTTACCAGTATATCTATCCGGTCTACCTGCTGTTTCAGTTTGGTGATGGCCTCCGCAACCTGCTCTTTGTTGCGTACATCAAAGGTGAGCGTTATTACCGTTGCGCCATATTCTTTCTCAAGTTCTTCTTTTATCGCTGCCAGTCTTTCCGCTCTGCGGCCTGTTATGCATACAGTGTAGCCTTCTTTTGCAAAACGAGTGGCAATTGCTTTGCCAAAACCCGAAGTAGCGCCTGTTATTAAGATCGTTTTCTTCATTTATCTGATGATATTCTATGTAAAGATAAGCCCGCTTTGTGTAAGTGTGGAATATAAACAAATGAGCATATGATGGCTACGGTTCATGTGTTCGCATGTGAACTCCCATTATTATCTTTACAGCCTACATGAGTACTGCCGAAAATTCCATACTTGGACTAAAATTGCCAACTGACCCGCGCTGGGTAGATCTTGCATCTGTATCACTGGAAGAGATATTGACCGACCATGCTTTTTGCGAACAAAAGGCAGCTACGCAGTGTATATCACTCATAACGCGCTATCCCGACAGGACCGAGCTTGTGAACGCGCTGGCACCTATAGTTACAGAAGAATGGGGACACTTTCGTATGGTATGGGCGGAAATGAAAAAGCGTGGCTTTGAGCTGGGCCGCCAGAGAAAGAACAATTACGTGAACCTGCTACTGGACAATGAGCCTAAGCTGGAGAACGGGGAAGACAAACTACTGAATAAGCTTACCCTTTTTGCCCTAATAGAGGCGCGTAGTTGCGAGCGGTTCCGGCTATTATCAGAAAATCTGGAAGAAGAAGGGCTGCGCCATTTTTATCACAAGTTCATGGTGTCTGAGGCAGGGCATTACCGTTTGTTCATTGATCTTGCAGAGCAATACTATCCTGCAGATAAGGTGCGCGTATTCTGGCAACGATGGCTGAAGGTAGAAGAGGGGGTATTGCAATCTCTTGCGCCACGTGGCGACCGTATGCACTAATTGCCAAAGTGATTATATTTGTTCCTGACCTTATGAAGCGTACCCTGGCCCGCATTTGTTGTTTATCTCTTATTTGTTTCGCGATCACGCATGTTGTGAATGCGCAGCAATCAAGCCCATGGACGGGTGTGGGTATTGAGGCCAATGTGTTTGCCGGTAAGGTAATCAAGCACACAAAGAAATTCCATTTGCCGGTGCCGGATCTGTCTACAGGCGCTGATATTAATTTTCAATGGAGCACCTACGGGAAGAAAGAGTGGCACCAGCGCCGCCGATACCCGTTAATAGGTATCGGATTCACTTATACTAATTATGGCATTGATAGTATATACGGCAGGTGCTTTAGTCTTTAT
>JAOQAP010000213.1 GCA_025963465.1 Flavipsychrobacter sp. | reverse complement strand
TACCGGTATCTGTTACATCAAATTGCAGCCACAGTTTATCGTCTTTTTTCTTTTGTATGGTCACTTTTACTTCCACATATCCCCTGTCGGTAAACTTGACCGCATTACCTGCAAGGTTTATGAGTATCTGGTTAAGACGCGTGGGATCTCCTGTTAGGCGCTTAGGTATATCATTGGCTACAGTGATGCGCAGCTCTATGTGCTTTTCTTCTGCTTTCAGCATCAGCATATCGCGAACGCTCTGTACTATCTCCCGTATAGAAAAATCAATGTGCTCTATTACTATCTTGCCTGCTTCGATTTTAGACAGGTCAAGTATGTCATTGACTATTACAAGCAGGTTGTCTGCAGATAGTTGTATGGCATTCAGGTAGCGTAGCTGATCCTGTTTAGGTTCTTTGGCCAGCAGCAGGCGGGTCATGCCCACTATGGCATTCATAGGTGTGCGTATCTCATGGCTCATGTTGGCCATGAACTGGTGCTTCAGCAGGGCAGTACGCTCCGCTACTTCTTTTTCTTTCTGTGCCAGTTCCACCTGCTGGCGCACCTGCAGGTTCTTCATTTCAAAGATGACCTTCTGCTTGAATATCTCTTCCTTCAATTGTTCGAACGTCTTGAGATGGAAGAACGCCTGGGGTATATCACCCATCTTGTCGTACAGCGCATACAGGAATTCGTGTATGCTCATCATATCATGCTTACGCAGGTATTCATGAGCTATGGTATATGCACTATTCAAAGACTCTAATGCCTGGCGGTAGTTTTTATCATCCATGTACAGGCGTCCGAGATAGAAGTGGCAGATGATCTGCACCTCTACATTGCCCAGCAACTGGGATTCCCGCAATGCATTTGTCAGGTATTTGCTGGCATTGCCGAAGTTGCCCATTTTGTAATAGACCTTGCCTACCCCGCTCTCCGCCATCACATAGGCTGCGGTCTCCGGTTCAGATCTTTTATGGTTCTCTTCAAAGTAGTGCAGCGCTTCTGCAAATTGCTCTTTCTTAAAATAGATATTGCCCAGTGTATTGTATATGTTCAGCAGGCTGTTCACATTATCTACACGCTCAAATATGGGCAGGCACTTTAAGGCATATTCCAGCGCGCTATCATAGTCATTAAGGTCATACAACAGGTTAGATATACTGGACAGAATAACCGACTGGTAGTATTCATCGCCCAGCTCTTCATTTATCGCCAGTGCCTTCTCATAGTTAGTAAGCACGTTGGCCAGGTCGCCAAGGTCGCGGTAAATGTTGCCGAGATAATAGTATGCCGTAGCCTCAATGTTCTTATCGGGCATTTTTAGTGCCACCCGCAATGCTTCTCTGAGCACCTCGATACCGGCATCATACTCGCCCTTCAGCCTGTGGCAAAACCCTTTCAGACAGAGGCCGCGGCCATAACCGTTCCGGTAAGTGATCTCCTTGCTTTGCGCAATGATCTTTACCGCTATGTGTGAAGCCTCATCTACGTCAAAATTCTTTACCTCTTCTGCTATATGCAGCATTATATCTATCCTGCTCTTCTCATCAGTCTGTGCTGCCAGTTGTTCCTGCAGCTCTTTATATCGGGGGGTATCTATCATGTATTAAAATTGAACGTCAATAACGTGATTGTATTTGCAAGATAACCAAATGCGAACATTTGTGCTACCTATGCTATATAAAACATAGAAAACGGAACATCAGTTACTATCTGCGCCTGTTGCGACTTTGGGAATATGCCGTATATAGCAGAACCGCTACCGCTCATAGATGCATAGATAGCGCCCTGTGCATACAGCTGGTCTTTGATAGCTGCAAGCTGCGGGTGCTGCTGAAAAACAGGTGCTTCAAAGTTATTACTTATATGCTCTTTCCATACTGTCGGTGGTAAGGAATGTAACTGACGAAGATCATAACCGGCCTTTTGCGACTGTATCATTTTAAATGCGGCACCGGTAGCCACATGCACCTGCGGGCAAACAACCTGTATACTATATGCTGAAAGATCAACTGGAACACTGCTCATTTGTTCGCCCCTGCCACTGGCAAACTGCGGTGTATTATGTATAAAAAAAGGACAGTCGGAACCCAACTGCAATGCAAGCGCTAAAAGTTGTTCGGTGCTGAGCCCAAGGCTGCAATAATCGTTTAACAACCGTAGCATAAAAGAGCCGTCAGCGGAACCCCCACCAAGGCCGGCGCCCATAGGTATCACCTTGTGCAGGTAAATATCCAGCGGCGGCAATTTGCCGGGGAACTGTGCATGGAGCAGCTGGTATGCTTTCCATACAAGGTTGTCATCGTTGTTGCCGGATACAGCAAGGCCGCTGAGGTGCAGTTTTGTTTCAGTGGCAGGCACGATCTCTAGTACATCCAGCATGGCCGGGGCATTACTCAACGACCCTCCTTCGCTGAAGCTACGGCGGGTAGGGTCCTCCTTCGCTGAAGCTATGGCGGACAATGGATAAAATACCGTCTCAATATCATGATACCCGTCATCCCGCCTGCGGGTAACGTATAAACCAAGGTTGATCTTACAATTTGGAAAGCATATCATACAAAGGGTGAAATTATGTGTATTTTTGAAAACGTATAGCAGCAACTTGATGAAAGAGGTAATAAGGCTCAACGATATAAGAAAAAGTTATTACTTAGGCAGGCAGGAACTACCTGTACTCAAAGGCATAAACCTGCTTATAGCCGAGAATGAATATGTGGCGCTGATGGGGCCATCCGGCTCAGGCAAGTCTACTCTGATGAACATACTGGGCTGCCTGGACTCCCCTACCGGCGGGGCATACATACTGAATGGCAAAAACGTGAGCAATATGGTAGATGACCAGCTGGCTGATGTGCGCAATGTAGAAATAGGGTTCGTGTTCCAGCAGTTCAACTTATTGCCCCGCCTTACGGCATGGGAGAACGTTGCATTGCCACTTATATATGCAGGAGTCAATAAAAAAGACCGGGAAGAAAGGGCGCGCATTATGCTGCAGAAAGTAGGGCTCAGCGACAGGGCACACCATAAGCCTAATGAACTATCAGGCGGCCAGAGCCAGCGTGTGGCAATAGCCCGTGCGTTGATCAACAATCCGTCCCTGCTACTTGCCGATGAACCGACGGGCAACCTGGATACCAAAACATCGATAGAGATCATGGAATTGTTTGGAGCAATACATGAACAGGGCAATACGGTGGTGCTGGTAACACATGAGGAAGATATAGCAAAGTACACACAAAGGATAATAAGAATAAGGGATGGGGTAATGGAAAGTGATAGTCCCCCTGACCAAAAGCCACTGGCTCATAAAGTTGGGCCTGCTATTTAGCATTGATCGCTTCGAATTATAAACTAATAGAACTAACCGGAACTTCATGTTCAAGATATATACAAAGACCGGAGACAAGGGGGGTACCAGCCTGATAGGTGGCGTAAGGGTACCTAAGAACCACATACGCATAGAAAGCTATGGCACCGTAGATGAGCTAAATTCCTACATAGGGATGGTGAATGACCTGGCACAGAACGAGCAGATCAATGAATGGCTGCGCGAGATACAGGACAGGCTGTTTACACTAGGCGCTGCGCTTGCCACCAATCCTGACAAAGAAGTAAAAATGAAACTACCTGACCTGCATGACACAGACGTAACCTGGCTGGAGGAGCGCATAGACACCATGAATGAAGTGCTGCCTGAAATGCGCTCGTTCATACTGCCGGGTGGCAACCTTGCATCATCTACCTGCCATGTGGCAAGGTGTGTGTGCCGCAGAGCAGAGCGTATATGTGTGGATATGCAGGAGCATGAAGAGGTAATAGCCCCCCTCATCATTCAATACCTTAACCGCCTTTCTGATTTTCTTTTTGTGCTGGCACGCTACATAGGACATATAAATAATGCACCTGAAATACCGTGGAGAGCAAGGGTGTGATACCACTTCTCGCAAAGGCGCAAAGACGCTATTTCCTGTGTTCTGTTTTAAGTCCGCAAGTGTTGGGTGATCTGTATTTTGGAAACTAACTGTCCTGATATTTGTCTAAAAGAAAAACAGCCTTACTGTGAAAGCAATAAGGCTGTTTTATTATAAAGACTACTAAGAAATTTTTTAATGCCACCATTCTCTTGTCCTGGTCAATATCTTGTAATAGAAAGTGATCTGTAGCGATGCATAAGAATCATTATTACCCGGGTTACCTCTCATATTTCCGGCCACGTTTGGTTGCGCCAGCCCTTTAAAATATGCCTTGTCCGCCATTTCGTATGCTACCCCAGCATCCTTGGCCGGCAAATGATTCTGGAAATCAGCTTTGCTTATATACTTGCCGCTTACACCATCAAGATAATCAGTGAACGTCATACGGTAAGTGTATTCAAATCCGATATTAAGATGCTGCCC
>JAOQAP010000209.1 GCA_025963465.1 Flavipsychrobacter sp. | reverse complement strand
CCGTGAAAGCGGCTCTGACAGCTGGAAAGCAAACATGCGCCGCCAGACCAATACCATCAACTGGATCGATCAGCTGCCTTTGGCACGGGGGATCAAATTCTCTGTATAATGCTACATTAAATAACCTATACCAAGCGCAGGCCAAAAGCCTGCGCTTTTTTATTTTAAAATTTTTTTTGCTGGTTTCAAATTAATACATAGCTTTGTGATGTATTGTTAACCGATGTAACTTAAAGCTATGAGTCAAACTGAACTATTAAAAGGAACATTGGGCACCATCATACTGAGGCTGCTGGAAGAGAAGGAGCGCATGTATGGCTATGAGATCACCCAGCTGGTAAAGGAGATGAGCGGCGACAGGATACTGGTAAAAGAGGGATCCCTCTACCCCGCCCTGCATAAGCTGGAAGCTGACGGCCTCATCATTTCTGAAGAGGTGTTCACAGGCAAGCGCGCGCGTAAATACTACACGCTCACCAAGCCCGGCAAGAACGCCGCCAAAGAATCGGTAAGCGAGCTGCTGGTGTTCCTGCAGACCATACACAACCTGGTAACGGGCCCGGCTACGGCCACGTATGGTATTGCCTAAAGTAAAGACATTGTTTCACTAAATATAGATCACAATGTATTGCATCACCGACGAGCAAATAGAATATATCCTCAACGACATTAGACGTAATGGAGTTGAAATGGAGGACCTGCAGTTGAACCTCCTGGACCATATCTGTTGCAAAGTGGAGCAGGAGTTCAAAGAACATGATGACTTTGAGCGCTTCTATAAGCAGGCTGTAAAGCAGCTGTGCCGCAACAACCTGCATGAAATAGAAGAAGAGACCATCAATTTACTAACATTCAAAAACTACTATGTTATGAAAAAGGCAATGATGATCAGCGGAGGTGTATCCACTGTAATATTTTTATTTGGCTGTTTTTTCAAGCTCATGCACTGGCCCGGTGCAAGTGTACTGCTGCTTCTGGGCATTGTACTGATAAGTTTTGTTTTCCTGCCCCTGTCTATGTTGCTTATGGGCAGAGAACCGAACAAGACCACACAGGACCATATAACACTGATAACCGGTACGCTTGCAGGCATACTCTATAGCATGGCCGTGCTGTTCACAGTCATGCACTGGCCTGGCAGCTCTGCATTATGGTTTACAACTGTAGGTGTTTCCTTATTTGTGTTTATCCCGTTCTATTTTTTTACGGGTATCCGCAAACCGGAGAAAAAGCTGAATACCATCTTTACCTCTGTATTACTTATAGGTGCTACAGGTCTTATTTTCACTATGCTGCGTGTACGCCAGCCTAAGCCTGTGCAGATGTACAGCTATATTAAAAACGAGCAGCTACTGAAAACCATGCAACATACCATGCCTAACAACCCGGATAAGCTGGTAACAGAGATCAACACAACATGCGAACAGCTGAAAGCGCTGGTATTGCAGCAATACATTGGTCAGCCCTCGTTCCCTGCCAACTATGATGAGCAGAAGATCGTGATCAACGAAGACCACATGGGCAACTTCTTCTTCACGGACAAAACTGCTGGGGCACTGTTGGGTAAGTTGAGATCTGCTGTAAGTAATTACAATGCCGCAGCCGCTGACGACAACAAAATACCGGTAGACCACTCGGTAATAGACGTAGGTGGCGATAATAATGAGTTGTTCACCAATATATCGCTGCTGAACACGATGACACAAATACAGATGTACGTGACCATTGCGGCAAAGCCAGCTGCTGCCACTGCAGTTGCAGCGAAATAATGTTTAGATGACCAGGCTACGGCCAATGGTGTTGCTTAACATAAAAACATTGTTTCACAAATACAGATCATAATGTATTGCATCACCGACGAGCAAATAGAGTACATCCTCAACGACATAAAAAGTAATGGCGTTGAAATGGAGGACCTCCGGTTGAACCTCCTGGACCATATCTGTTGCAAAGTGGAGCAGGAGTTCAAAGAAAATGATGACTTTGAGCGCTTCTATAAGCAGGCTGTAAAGCAGCTGTGCCGTAACAGCCTGCATGAAATAGAAGAAGAGACCATCAATTTACTAACGTACAAAAACTATTATTTTATGAAAAAGGCGATGATGATCAGTGGAGGCGTGTCTGCTGCAATATTTATGGCCGGTTGCTTCTTCAAGCTCATGCACTGGCCGGGGGCATCTGTATTGCTCTTCCTGGGCATAACATTAATGAGCCTTGTATTCCTGCCACTGGCAGTATTACTGAAGGGCAAACAACCCGGCAGCGGCGGCGCAGAGCGGTTTGTTCTGTTCACAGGCGCTTTAACCGGCATCACGTACAGTATGGCCACGTTGTTTACCGTAATGCACTGGCCCGGCAGCAATATACTCTGGTTCACAACTGTTGGTATTTCACTGCTGGTTTTTATCCCGGCCTACTTCTTTACCGGGATACGCAACCCGGAGAAAAAGGTGAACACTATATTGACATCAGTACTACTGGTAGGTGCTACCGGCCTCATATTCACCATGCTCAGGGTGCGGCCTGAGCCGCCTACCGGCACCTACACGTACCTGGAAAGCGAAGAACTGCTGAAAACAATGCAGAACAGTACCTCACAAAATGATCCATTGGCTGCTGACATTAACAGTACCTGCCGAAAAATAAAAGAACTGGTGCTGCAGCAGGAAACAGGACTGACAGCAATACCGGCAGACTTTGAAAGCAAACAATTGCTCATCCGTGATCATAACATTGGTAACATCCTGAGTATAGGAGAGGGTGCACAATTGCTAAAAAAACTAAGAACAGACATAAGCAATTTTAACGCCTCGGCAAGTGCATCAATCAAAATACCTGTTGCCCATAGCATACTGGATGCGGAAGGGAACAATCTGCAAGTGTATACCAATCTATCTGCACTGAATAGCATCACCCAACTGCAAATGTACCTGGCAATAGCCGGGAAAAACAAAAGTGAAGCTACGACCGTAGTATCAAAATAATGTTTAGATCCAGATCACTATGAACCACTCAGATAGCCCCGGCCTTTTGGCCAGGGCTATTTTTTTGTAAAAAGCATAAATATTTGTATTTTTAGATACTGTTTGCCTGGCGAACAAAACTACCCTGCTATGAAAAAGACACAAGTGCTCCTCTCCATATTCATTGTACTGTTATCAGTTCAATACTCCTGCAAAAAGGATGCTTCCAAAAGCAGCAATCCTGTTACTCCAGTCACACCGCCACATGACACAACAATCGTATCCGGTGATTACAGGGATAGTCTTATTGGGTATTATGCAGGCAGCACCTCTCACGACAGCTCCGATGCGATCATCAAATTCATACAGGGTGAATTTCAGACCATTTCAAATACCTACCCGCAACGATCATTTACAGATACACTGCATATAACAAAGGGCGGGCATGACAGCCTGCTGATCACCTCAACCAAATATGCCATCTCTTTCGACACGGTGGACAAAGCCATACACATTGGCTTTGATAGTATTGCCCTCTATAAAGACCCCGCAAACACAAAAAGAATAAGTATGCTGCATGCCTATAACAACCCTAATGTTGATATGTATGTGCTCAGCTATAAATCCAGGTACTTTACAACCGCAACACGATACAGCAGGTAAGAAACAAAACGCTTCCACATTAATCACATTCCCACATTACCCACATTCACCACGTTGATCAATCAGCTATTTATTCTCTTATAGTATTCCATGGCCATTCTTATCTCACCATAGGTATAGTCATCGCTTAGCAGGTCTTTTATGGGCTTGAGGGCATGTGTTTGTCCTGAGCTTTTTATTACAGACAAGATCTGCGACAGTTTACTGTTACTCACAAACTTTGAAATATCTATTTCGCCGGTGGCTACAAATACTGACAGGTGTGTCTCTATCGTCATAGGTGATAGCCTGCGCTGGTCGGCTATCTCAGCCACGCTCATGCCATCATTGAACATGGCAAAAGTAGTATGCATGGTATTGCCTACTGCCGGCTTTTCTTTACGTTCTTTCTTTTCCTTTGTTGCTCTCTTAGGTGTTTTAAAGTGCATGCGCGATGGCAGGTTGTGCTCCTTCGCAAATTCTTTGATCACCTTCAGGAAGCCAGCTCCATACTTACTTACCTTATAGTCACCAAAGCCACTGATGTGTTTCAGTTCATCAAAGGTCTCCGGCAGGTATATGGCCATTTCTACCAGTGAGTTATCGGCGATAATATTGTAGTCAGGTACATTTTCCCGCTCCGCAAAGTCAAAACGCACGCCTTTCAGTATTTTCAGCAGTCGTGGATCGTATTCCGGCTCCTGCTCTTCAGCCACTACTTCTTTCTCTTTCCTCAGCACCAGTTTTATCTGCGACTCCCCTTTCAGCACCTTCCAGCTTTTCTCATTCAGCTTCAGCGTAGCATACTGGTCTTCAGTTTTATCTAAAAAGTGGTGATACAGCAGCTGCTGCACCATCCATTGCCATTCTTCTTTTTTCAGTTCCTTGCCTATGCCATAGGTCTTCAGCAATTTATGGTCGGGCTGTATCTTTTCGCTGGCAGAGCCGCGTATAAAATCAATGATATAACCAGCGCCATACCGCTCACCTGTGCGGAATACCGCCGACAGCAATTTCTGCGCATCTACAGTCGCGTCCTTTTCTTCCAGTGAGCTGAGGCAGTAATCGCAACTGCCGCAATATGCCGGGAACTGCTCGCCAAAGTACTGCATCAGGTATTGCCTGCGGCAACCCTCATGCTCACAATACTCCTGCATCAGCTGTAGTTTCTTTTGCGATATAGCGCTCTGTTGCGGGTTACCTTCCACCTCTGCAAATCTCCTCAGCTTCATAATGTCGCCAAAAGAGTAGAACAGGATAGCATCGCTCCTCAACCCGTCACGCCCCGCACGGCCGGTCTCCTGGTAGTAGCCCTCCACATTCTTCGATACATCATGATGTATCACAAACCTCACGTTAGACTTATCAATACCCATACCAAAGGCAATAGTTGCTACGATCACCTTATACTCATCGCGCTGAAAAGCCTCCTGTACCCTGCCCCGCTCAGCGCTGTCCATACCGGCATGATAGTAGGCCGCTTTTATACCGGCTTTGTGCAGGTTGCCCGCTATATCTTCAGTAGATGCACGTGACAACGCATAGATAATACCGCAATCGTCCTTATGTTTTTTTATATATTCCAGTATATGCCCGAATGCATTTTTCTTGGGCTGTATATAGTAATTGATATTCGGCCGGTTGAAGCTGGATATATATATCTTGGGGTGGCTGAGCGCCAGCTTTTCTACAATATCTTTTTGGGTCACCTTATCTGCACTGGCAGTAAGCGCTATAACGGGTATGCCGGGAAACTGCTTCTTTAATATTGCCAGCTTCAGGTACTCAGGCCTGAAATCGTGCCCCCATGAGGAGATGCAATGAGCCTCATCTATGGCAAACAACGAGGGGTTCAATCCTTTGAGGAAAGTGAAGAACGTATCGCTGTTGGCAGGTATACGCTCCGGCGCTATGTAGAGCAACTTTATTGCTCCTTTCTTCGCATCCTCTATTATTCTCCGCTGTTCATCAGGCGATTGTGATGAGTTGAGGAAGGCACCGTAGATACCGTTGGCCTGCAGCGCATCTACCTGGTCTTTCATCAGCGCTATGAGCGGCGATATTACTATGGTAATACCCGGCAGCAGCATGGCCGGCAACTGGTAGCAGATAGACTTACCTGCTCCTGTAGGCATAATGGCGAGGGTGTCTTCCCTGTCCAGTACACTTTCAATAATAGACTGCTGCGTGAGCCGGAACTCATCGTAGCCAAAGAAATGCTTTAGTGCGTGGTGTAGTTTTTCTGTCGTTATCTTGCTCATCTGTTTTGTCTTTTTATATTAGTCTGTCAGTCATTGTCCAAATGCAAGATAATAAAAAAAATAATTACATAAATTTTACGATCAGTTATACGCCTGCTAAAGCAATTCAATACTTATATGTACCTTAATGTTACATTTATAGCAGATTTTTGCGCCTCAACAATAATAAGATGAAAACGATATTTGATAAAGCAACCAGGGACGAGCTAATTGCCAGGATCAACTCATTGAATGAGACCAGCGCGGCCCAGTGGGGTAAAATGAATGTATCGCAAATGGCCAAGCATTGTATGCAATGGGATGAAATGGCGCTGGGCAAAACAAAATATAAGCAATCATTCATGGGTAAGCTGTTTGGTAAAATAGCTTTGAAAGACATGATGAAGGACGCACCGATAAAAAAGAACCTGCCAACTGTCCCATCTTTCGTAATAAAAGAGACGGGTGATCTTGCCGAAGAAAAAAAGAAATGGATAGGACTACTTAATGAATACCAGCATTTTTCAAACGATGGCTTCATTCATCCCTTCTTCGGAGCAATGACCAAAGAAAATATCGGCATTATGGCCTATAAACATATGGACCATCACCTGAGACAATTTAATAGTTAGGCACGGTTATGCTGCGGAAGCACTTCCGGTTTCTGCGGGACCGGAAGGTGGCAGGATGATAAAGTTGACAGTATTATTGTCTGAACCGGGATTAATGGATGGGGGGATGTCCGGAGTTTCATTCTCCTGTTTTTGAGTTTCTGTTGGCAGCGTTGGTTCTTGCGCGATAGAGGTTACAATATTGTTCCAGACTTCCAGTGTACTTCCGATATCTTCCGGTGATTCTTTTGATTTTTCCGGTACATCTGCGGGGTCTTTTTCTATAGGGAAGTGCCTTTGCAACTCTTCATTGTACTCGAGGTTGTTATCTTCCAGGAATTTCTGATAGCGCTCCATCACCTCTTCTTCTGTGACTGCGGGAATGGGGATTATCCTGTTTTTCACCAAGGGGTCATCGGATGCGTTACGTTTGTCTGCCTCGGTGTACCTGCATACCGGATAGTTGCAAGTTTCCGGGTGCAGGCATTTAGCGTTACCTGTGTAGCAGGGTTCTTTTTCCGGTACCACTTCTTCTTCCGGTTCTTCGTAGAACGGCATGGTGGGCAGCACCTGTTCAACACCATATTCCAAATCGTAAGGTGCATAGTTATTTACCGCTTTGCCTTCGAGAAATTCGCTGGTGTACTGCACCAATACTTTTGTGAACTGCGGATTTTTGTTGCGGGTAAAATTCCTAAACGACTCCAGTACCTGCATGCTTTGCGGTAGTGATGTTGTCTTTTTTACCTTCTCGATACATACCAATAACTTCCGGGTCACTTCCGCTTCCTGCGGTGTGGGGAAGCGATTGCCGGGTTCGCGTTTCGCTATCGAATCCTGTAACTCAATGAGTTGGCTATAGAGGTTGTCTGCGATCTTAGCGGGTGCCTGGTAGGCTGCTCGTTTCAATTCTTCCCATGCATACTGGTGTATCCAGGTGTAAATGGTGCGCTCACTGACACCAACTTCTTTGGCGATCTGTTTCTGTGACATGCCTTGTGTCATGTAGAGGTGGTGGGCCTGTTGTTTCTTGTCATTATTTGTGTTTGCCATAAAGAGGGTTTTGATTTTTTTGGGCAACAAAAATAAAACAGGACTTTGAATGATTTTTGACAAGATACCCACAAAATTGAGGTGAAAAACGGCTATAATTAGCTGTGGGTAAGGGATGAGGTTTTAAAAAACGTTGTTGGTAAGTTTTAAAAAAAATTACGGAAGCGGACGCTTCCTCATATTAGGACGAAGCGGGACGCTTCGACCAGTGCAGCATAATACCATTAATGTCATAACAAAACGAAAGCCACTACAAGTAGTGACTTTCATTTTTATCATACTGATCGTAAGGCTTACTGGATGATGATCTTGCCTGACTTTAGAATTTCCCTGTCATTCTTTAATTGATAAAAGTATATTCCTTTTGGTTGTTTGGCCAGGTCTATTTTGGTGTTATCTGCAGTTACAGGAGCAGCATACACTTTTTGTCCGAGCGTGTTCGTTATTTCAATGGTTGCGCCATTTGCATCTGACCTTATGGAGAACAGGCCATTTGATGGATTTGGATAAATGGTGGTTACTGCAAGCGTGTTCAATGTAGTAACTGAAGACGGCGGAGTAGTTGTCGTTGGCAGGTCTAAAGCCCATAGTTCACGACCTGTGGTTCCATCGCTACCGTCGAAAAACAATTTGCTGGTTGTATACCCGAATGTGAAGGCAAGCCCGTCGCCGGTCCCGGGATCCAGGTCTGCTACCATAGTTGTACCTGAAGCAGAGCCGTCCGTTTTCCATAGCTCATAACCATTTGCCGCAGTGGTAGGGATAAAATAAACTGTTTTATTGTGCCTTAAAAACAAGCCGATGAGTCCGCATGAAGCAGGAGCTCCGGGGTTAACGTCTTTTACCTGAAAAGTGCCTGCAGAAGTACCGTCTGACATCCACAGCTCATTACCATCGGTTCCGTTAGTAGCGGTAAAATACAGTGTATCGGTAGGTGATGGAGTAGCAGATAATTGAGCAAACCAGCTTGTGCCTGAGCATCCTGATGCGCTGCCGGGGTTAATGTCTTTTACCATTACGGTGCCTGCGCCTGTGCCATCTGTTTTCCACAGCTCTTCGCCATTGACACCATCAATTGCCGAGAAGAAAACATGGTGCCCTATCTCTGTAAAATAGACACCAGCTGCAGTACTGGTCTTTGCGCTACCGCTACCCGGGTTAATATCCTTCAGCAGGAAAGTGCCTGCAGGTGTGCCATCACTTATCCATGGCTCAATGCCGTCTGTACCATCATCAGCGAAAAAGTACAGCGTGTCATTTGAAACTATCTGTGGATATGCTAACGTTGGCAGCGACCCTGTAGCACCGGGATTAATATCTTTGAGCAGCACCGTTCCGCCTGCAGACCCATCTGATACCCACAGCTCAGCGCCGTTCGTTCCGTCATTGGCTGTAAATACAAGAGAGGTACCTATCCTGTTCAGGTTGGCAGGTGCAGAGCCTGTGGAACCGGGATTAATATCTTTAACCATTACTGTGCCGGGTACAGTGCCATCTGTCTTCCATAGCTCAGTGCCATTTGTACCATCGGTAGCGGTAAAGAACATTACACCATTCACTACCCTGAAATTATCAGGATTGGAGCTGCCGCTGCCTGAATTGATATCGAGCAGCAAAGATGTGCCGGCGGTGGTACCATCGCTTACCCACAACTCAGAACCATTGGTGCCATTATCTGCTTTAAAAAACAGTAGCGTATCCAGTATACCGGGAGTACCAATATTTGATCCTGCGCTGCCGGGATTGATATCCTTTATCATGACTGTACCGGCAAGTGTGCCGTCAGTTTTCCATAGCTCTGTTCCGCTGGTACCATCGCTTGCCCTGAAGAGTAGTTTGCCCTTGAGGTCTGCCATGCGGCCCGGGGTGGAATTACCGGCACCCGCGTTAATATCCTTTACCTGGTAAGGTGTTTGCGCACCTGCAGTAAGTGCGGCGCAAATAAACAGTGCTTGTAAAATTGATCGTTTCATGTTGCTTTGTTTTTATGATACAAAAGTATCCCCCATAATACGGGCAGCAATACCGTGTATGCGGTATATTTCAGAGAAGCAACGAGTGCGCGCAGGCCAGGGGGTGAAACAGGCACAGGGCCTCTGACCATACCTGCTGGTATGGCCGGAGACCCTGTTTATGACCGGGAACCGGTAAAGGAGTTAAGGACTAATTATGCTCAGTAACGGTATCGAGCAGGCTCACGTTACCGCGGATGTCGATCATGAAGCAGTGTACATTCAGCTCGAATTCAGACCTGATGTCTTTAGAGAGTGCCACTGCAAATTTTTTGTGGCAGCTTACTTCTTCATCGAATGATGCAAAGGCTGAGTCTTTCAGAAATGCCCTGTAAGCACCGCAGTCTTCATGCTCTACAATATATACATCCTTAATGGCGTGAAGCGCTATGGCTATACCGATATGATCGTAGAGGCTCTTCTTCCAGTGTACGAAACTATCGTATTGTTTAAGAGCGTCCTCTTTGAACAACTCCTTATATCCCGGTGTGGTGGCGGTGGTACTCACAGCTACACCTGCCAGTGCAAAGTGATCGTACCTGTTGGTGAGGTTATCAAAATCCAGGAAATGGAGCAGGTCATCTGTAAGGCGCAGGTCTATGCAGCTGATGACAATAATGTTCTTCTTAGGTAAAATGTACTCGGTAATTGACGGGTAAGAAAGACTAGACATGGTGTATATATTGTTTAAAAATAAAATTAAACTTTTTTCTGTAAATTCAAAATTCAAGAGGAAATAAACTCATTTGCAACAGTCAGAATTTAATATCTGAATAACAACTCATTAATGAAATACCGTGTTTTAACGGTATAGAGTGTTGAGAAATCATATAACCTTTACATTATTAGGTGGAAAAAGAACGGATCTCTGTTTTGCAGATGATGTTAGTTTTCAATCCTTTCCACAGCGCACAATAGTATATCAGAAATGCTTTGCAATTTATTTATTAACTTTTTCAAATCAATCATTATGCGACTCCGTAAGACACAAAATGGATTAACGATCACCGCCGTAGTCGGCACATCAGCAGTACTTTTTTCTCTCGACATGGATGAAAAAGATACACAAGGGCTGCTGGGATTTTATATCAGGAAAAAGAACGCTGAAGAAAAACAGGGCTATGACTTTAAGTCGACCAAGTACTTTTCTGAGCTTGTAGAACAGCCTGAAGAGCATGCTCAGTACAGTACCAAAGAACATCCCTGGCAGTCGTTCCTGTGGGAGGATTTCAGTATCACGGACAAGAGTGAGTATACTTATTCTTTTACACCGGTATATGGAACACCTGGGAAACCGGAATATGGCAAAAAAGCCTCGATGACCATCACGATACCATCGCGGTCGGAAGGAGAGCATGAAGTGCATTTCAATCGCGGTGTAGCGGGCAGTCAGGCCTATGCGCGTAAATTCAATAACGAAAGGCCCGATAAAATGACCAAGGCAAAGAGCAAGGAAGCCCTTAAGTGGCTTTCGAAGGGCCTGAAAGAGGCTATGCTGGATTTCATAGGTAAGGCGAAAAACGAAAATTATCAACTACGCTGCTGCTTTTATGAATTCATTTTCCCGGAAGTACTCGAAGCGCTGAAGAAGGCACATGACAATGGAGCCGATGTTAAGATCATCTACGACTCACGCAAAGAAAAGAAGAAGAATGAAGACGCGATCATTGCCGCAGGTATACCCAAAAAAGCTATGATGATCGCGCGGGCGAGCGACCCGACATTTCTGCAGCATAACAAGTACATGGTGCTGTTGAAAGATAAGAAGCCTGTAGCCGTGTGGACGGGATCGACCAACATTACTGAAAAAGCCATTTACGGACATTGTAATGTGGGCCATATCATCAGGAATGCCGATGTAGCTAAGAACTACCTGAAGCACTGGAATTGCTTAAAGAAGGACCCCGTAAACGCAGATACGCGCACAGGCTGCCTGGCGATACAGACCGACATTGATGATGTGTCTGAAGGAGTTACTACATTTTTCAGCCCGCGGGCAAAAACAAAGGCACTGAACCTGTATACCAACCTGATGAAAGGCTCATCACAACTGGTCTGCGGTATGTTCCCATTCGGGTTTTATAAAGGACTGAAAGCAGAGATCACAGCTGATACGGACCATCTGAAGTATATCATTATCGACGAAAAAACAAAGAACACAACACTGGAATCAAATGACTATGATAACGTGATCGTTTACGCAGGTGTGTTTGACATACCATTGTATCACTGGGCCGGAGAGATCAATCCAGGGGACATCTTTTATCATGGTGTAGATTTCATACACAATAACGTGATCCTTATAGACCCCCTGAGCGATATGCCCGTAGTTATTACCGGCTCGGCAAATTTTTCTGAGAACTCCATCTTACGAAATGATGAGAACACCATGGTGATAAAAGGCAATAAGCATGTAGCTGATCTCTACTTCACTGAGTTCTCCAGGATCTTTAATCACTACTCTACCCGCCAGGACATAAAAAAATTCACAAAGGCCAACAAGAAAAGCGGGCACGACCCATCTCACCTCTATACAGATTCCAAAGTGTGGGTGCCATCATTTTACAAGGGCACTGCCCTGAAATTCAAAAGGAAAAAGATGTTCTCTGAAATGGCAGCGGATAAGGGATAAAGAGTGGATTTCTCTGTTGGGCGTAGTCGGAGGCTACGCCCAACGGTGGAACATAATAAATAATGCAGATGCGCACGCTTCCACACTGAGCTAAGCAATAACAACTCATTAATGAAATACCGTTTTTTAACGGTATACACTTTTCTGCAAATCATGTAATCTTTGTATGGTCAGTAATTTACAAATTGTTTAAGAAGCTGTATAATAGACTTGCTTTCAATGAATATTTAAGTCAGATAAAAAAATCACACTTATGCTAACTGAAATCGAAAAAGAAAAAATAAGATCAGAAGAAATATTTCGAGAAGAGGTAAGAAAAGAACTAGCAACATCAGAAAAGAAATCAAAAACCTGGATGTTTATGAATTCATCTATTTTTTTGTGGTTTCTATCGGCGGTGGTAATTGGACTCGTCAGTTATTTTTACAATCAGTACCACCAAAATTTAGCGGTTGAGAACCAAAGATTGAGACGAATAAATCAATTAGATTTTGAAATAGAAAATCGAGTCTCTGATTTTTGGATAAACTTAGAGCCATTTATCAACAAAGCCACAAGTCCTGAAAATGGTTCTATAAGCTTCAATTCGACTTTTAATATGGATACATTACAATGTTTTTGGAAAGCTTTTAAAAACGCCCCCATTGTAAACCCTAAATTCTCTACTATTGTTTATGAAGAATTTGACAAGAGAACAACTCCTTCATTGATGTTTGAGCTATCTTCATTGCTTGAAGATAAATATCAGCTCAAAGTAGTAGACCTAGTTCACGAAAAAAATAATACATTGAAATTTAAAATCAATAAAAGCGACAGTATTCATTTGCTTGAAATTCGCAAAGTGAGAAACGCAGCTATTTTCATTTCTGAAAATGCAATCTTTATAGATAAACGTATAAAGGCACCATTCCTAGCAGGACATCCATGGGTAGGTGATCTATGGAATATTTTTGAGAAAAGAATTGTAAAAGATAGGTGGAATACATATTTCGATTATCGAAGGGTTCTTTGGGATTACAGTAATTATAATCCAGGGTTTTAACGGTATTAAGAACATAAGATTGCCTTCTTGCTCACCTTCATATACAAAAACAAGATTCATTGAGCTTAGTTGCAAATTTCACACAAAATTTCAAATAACTTACTATTACTTACTTTCGAATAAATTCTCTTTTAAATTACCCAAACACTCGAAAGGGGCATCATATAAATTAAAACCGATGAAAGCAAATGCAACTCTTTACTTTATATTTGAATATATAGCAAATCAAACAAGGAATGGGAACAATTAGTTTGAAGTATAAAGAATTACCAGCAGACTCCAAAAAATATGGAGAGGGCTTTTCATTCCAATCATTATCTAAGCAAGATTTCGAATCGTTTAATTCAGGTATGCTTGGTCTGGGAAATTTGTCTATTGATGGTAAGTATATTAATGCATTAGCGGTATTTTTGGATCTAAAAGGATTCACCGATTTTTGTAATCAAGTCGATTCACATTTAGTAATTCCAGAGTTTCTAAAAAATTATACTGATTGGATTTTTAAGGAAATAGCTGATGGCTTCAAAGAGGGTAAATACGATGACCATGTAAAGATTTGGGGAAGTTTGCCTTTTTATGTGAAATTTCTTGGTGACGGCCTTCTCTTTTTATGGGATACAGACAATTGTGGTGGAACAAATGGTATTAGGAACATTGCGGGTAAATTATTGTTTGTAACTGAGAGCTACGTTAAAAACTTTCTTCCTCATATTCAGAAATTTATTTCTAAACCACCATCACTATTAAGATGTGGAATTGCGAGAGGTCAGATAATTTCTATTGGAAATGGCGAGGACTTTGTTGGTTCTTGTATCAATATGGCTGCAAGATTGCAAAAAATAAGCATGCTTACTTATTCAATTTCGAGAAGAGGCTTTGATTTGTCCCAATCTAAAGAACATCATCTTCATGATACACTGATTTTGAAAAAAGTCTCCATTAGAGGAGTAGGAGATGATGAGATTATTTATGTAAAAAAGATAGAGTTTGATAATTTACCAAATGAGGAGAAGGCTTTTTTTCGAGATTAATTACTTATCATGCTTTTAAATGGTTGTTCATTGCCCATTTATATACTCCACGCCAATGTCCTACCTACAGAAAATAAAACACACGAACTGTAGGTTGTTTTTATTTCTCATCATTTGCGAGGTCTATTTACCAGCAACCTTCAATAACAAAATTTCCAATACCCCATATGCTAGTTAATCTTTAATTTTGCATCGCTGTATATAAATACAGGTGAAGAATAGACGATGATGCAATTGTACCCGGCGCATGCCGCTGAAGCCCTGGAGTTTAATAAGGTTTGTGATCTGCTGCTGCATAAGTGCCGCACAGATGCTGCGCGTGAGCGTGTGGTAAATATCCGCTTCCATACCCGTATGGACCATATGGAGAAGGAATTGCAGCAAACAAACGAATTCAAAAGCATACAGGGCGGCGGCGATCATTTCCCAAATGAGTTTACCCGCAACATGAGCAAGGAGCTGAAGCTGCTATCTATAACGGGTGGTGTACTGAGCGGTGAGCAGCTGGCGGCATTCCTGCAACTGACGCTGAACATAAAGGACGTACTGCAGTGGTTCAAGAAACATAATGAGCTGTTCCCGCAGCTAAGAATGCTGAGTGAGCGCATAGTGTACGAGAAGAAGATAGCAGAGGTGATCAGCGCCGTGGTAGACGATAATGGGGTGATCAGGGACAATGCATCGAAGGAGCTGATGGCCATACGCTCGGAACTGGGCAAGGCACGTCATGAGGCAAGGCGGACATTTGACAGTGTGCTGCGCAAACTGGGCAAGCAGGGTTACCTGGCAGATATATCGGAGAGCTTTTACAATGGCCGCCGCACTGCGGCTGTGCTGGCAGAATATAAACGAATAGTAAAGGGCATACTGCATGGCGAGAGCGATACTGCTAAAACGGTATTCATAGAGCCCGAAGAAACGATAGAGCTGAACAACGAGATCTTTTCGCTGGAGCGGCAGGAGACAAAGGAAATACACCGCATACTGGTGCAGGCCACTAAAGACCTTTCTGAATTTCATGCGCACCTGGAGGCTTACTATCACCTGTGCGGCATATATGACTATATAAGGGCAAAGGCACTGCTGGCCATAGATATGGACGGCAATATGCCGCGGCTAAGCCCCCACCCTCAACTGCACCTTATAAAAGCAAGGCACCCGCTGCTTTACCTGCGCAACAAACAACAACAAAAGCCTACCATACCGCTCAACATATTGCTGGACAGGCAACAGCGTATACTCATCATAAGCGGGCCGAATGCTGGTGGCAAAACGGTATCGATGAAAACAGTGGGGCTGCTACAGCTGATGGCGCAGGCGGGTCTGCTGATACCGGCCGATGAAAATTCAGAACTGGGGATATTCAAGCAGCTGATGGTGCAGATAGGCGATACGCAGAGCATAGAGCATGAGCTGAGCACCTATAGCGCGCACCTTGCAGACATGAAGCACTTTATGAGCTTTGCCAATGGCAAGACGCTGTTCTTTATAGATGAGCTGGGCAGCGGCAGCGACCCTAACCTGGGCGGCGCGTTTGCAGAGGCTATAGTGGAAGACCTTGCGGCAAAGCACGCACTAGGCATCATTACCACTCACTACCTGAACCTGAAGGTGATGGCTGGTAAGGTAAGAGGCATCTTCAACGGGGCCATGGCGTTTGATGAGGAAAAGCTGGAGCCTTTATATCAACTCACTATAGGCAAGCCGGGCAGCTCGTATACATTTGCAATAGCGCAGCGCAGCGGGCTACCACCTGCGGTGATAGAGCGTGCAAGGCAGCTGACGCAGCGCGAGCACTTTAAGCTGGACAAGATGCTGCACCAGACGGAGCAACAGTCTGTAAGGCTTAGCGACAAAGAAAAGGAACTGGACAAGCTGCTGAAGGAAAACCAGAAGCTGAAGAAGAGCTACGAGGAACTGACCAATAAAGAAAAACTGAAACAACAGCAGGAGACCATACGCCTGCAAAATGCCATAAAGAAAGAAGAGCTGGACTACCTGCGGGATACAGAGCGGAAGTTCAAACAGATCATACAGGACTGGAAGAAGACCACCAACAAACAGGAGGTGATAACGGCCGCAGAAAATGTACTGTTCCGCAAGAAGCAGGTAGACACCAATGCTGCCGCAGCCCGCAAAGCCGATAAGAACTATGAGCTGATAGCCCGCAAGCCGCATACCGGCGACCTTGTAAGAAATAAGGTGAACCACCAGGTAGGTACGCTGGAAGAGCTACGCGATAAAAAGGCGGTGGTGAAAATAGGCAATATGCCTTTTCATGTGACCATTGATGAGTGGGTAACAGTGAAGCTGCGCGATAAGCCTAAGGGGAAGAAATAATGCTACGCCCAAACTACGCTCAATAGAAAATAAGCAAGGAAAGTGAGGCTGAAAATGAGGCCGTATAAAAATGCTATTATCCACGTATAGGCTATGGCCCTGCCCATGCCTATATGATATGCATTGCGCAGCGCCTTTATCATGTATATATATACAACAGGTAGCAGGGCTATCCACAACCAGTTATTTATTTTGTGAAACGGGCTGATCTCTGTAATGAAGAAAACAGAGAACCACAACGAATGATAATGCAGGGAGAAGATAGCGTGATGCAGGAACAGCATATCCTTCCTGCGGGCAAACAGCAGCTTTAAGATAAACGCCATAAAGGGGATCATCAAAAAGAACACTTTGGGAATATTATGCAGCACCTGTTCATCCAGGTACTTTTTCAGGCCGCCGTATTCATGCTCTATCTTATGGAATTGCTTGTTCAGGAAAGGAGAAACAGTAGTATCGGCAGTAAACACAAAGTCATTATGCACATTACTGTGCGTAGAATCTATATGATAGACATTATTAACTACCCTGCCGTTGTTTGAAACATACAGAAAATTACCATTACCATTATCATTTTTATGCCCAAAGGCTGATGCACATAAAAAGTAAACTGCGCTGATGAAGATGTATAATGAGACAGGTGGTATATACCTCATGCGCTGGTTGTTCCAGTAAGCAGTAGTGAGCTTGCCGGGGCTGAACCACAGGGCCTTCATGGTTTGCCAGAACTTGGAATCGTAATGAAAATAGTGGCCAACGAAGTGCATCACCAGCCCCCAGAAAGATTCATTGTGCGGGTGTGTCTCCTGCCCGCACTGCGCACAATAGTTCTTTACTGCAGGATAGCCGCAGTTAGGACAGATGATCGGTTCGTGCTCGTGAGACAAGAGTGGTGGTTAATTAGTCATTGCAGTCGCACTCATCGGGCTCCTGGATGAAGTTTTCCAGGCGCTCGTGCACTACAAATTTCATTTTGCTGCCATCGGCATATTCCAGTTCGCTGATAGCCCAGTGGCCGCCTTCAGGTATGCATATGTATGCATAGCCTATTTCGCGTGCGTTGATCCTGTCGGCCTTGATGGTAGCAGGCTTGGTGAGTACTTTATTGAATACCGCTGAATAGAACACGTAAGATATGTTCTTGATGGCCAGGTTCGATTTATTGTTGATCTTCACCTTGAAGCGTTGTTTGCCGCAGTTGTTACAGTTGCTGCATTCATACTTGTAAGAGCAGAGATCGAATACTTTTCCGTGCCTCAGGTAATCTGTTTCCTGTGCCTTAGCACCGCCGGTGGTCAATAAAAACAAAGGTGCGAGCAACAAAGCTTTGAAACTGGAAAAGATATTCATTTATCAGATTTTGAAAATTTGTTATAAAATGTCCGGATAACAGTATTATAAATAACAGACAATATACAGCGCTAACAGCTAATATTTGCCATCATCTCTTGCAAATATATAAAATGGCACATAAACACAATGGTTTACTTTGAATATTTTTAGGTAATACATAAAAGTGAAATGACATGCAATAGTGGTGTTTTGCAGCGGTAAGAAAGCCTCACGCGAAGTCACACCAACGAATCTGAAGCAACCGGTAATGCACCTGGATACCCCTGGAAGCTACTGTTTTCAAGTGCTCAGACAGGATAAAAGCTACTTATAAATATTCTCAATAAGGATATTTATTTCACATTTGCACATTTTCGGTTTTGGATATATCTTTGCCTATGGCAATAAAATCCAAGTTTTACGGCGAAGGGCTCACATTTGATGATGTACTTCTTATGCCGGCTTACTCCGAAGTCCTTCCTCGCGAAGTAAGTATTGTTACCAATCTCACTAAAGACATACGTATCAACACCCCAATGGTATCGGCTGCCATGGACACGGTTACCGAAGGCCCGTTGGCGATTGCGCTGGCCCGTGAGGGAGGTATTGGTATCCTGCACAAGAACATGAGCATCGAAAAGCAGGCAGAGCAGGTGCGTAAAGTAAAACGCTCTGAGAATGGCCTGATACCCGATCCCATAACCCTGAAACCGGATGCTACCGTGGGCGATGCACTGAAGATAATGCGTGATAACCGCATAGGCGGCATACCTATAGTAGATAACAACTTCCTGCTGGTGGGCATGCTTACCAACCGCGATCTTCGTTTTGAGAAGAACCTTAAGAAGAAGGTAAGCGAGGTAATGACCAAGGACAGGCTGGTAACAGCGCCATCAGGCACTGACATGCTGAAGGCAGAGCGTATACTGGAGCAATATAAAATAGAAAAGCTGCCTATAGTAGATAAGAAAGGTAAGCTGATAGGTCTTATTACATTCCGCGATACGATACAACTAAAAAGCCATCCTAACTCCTGCAAAGACGGTATGGGCAGGCTGGTAGCCGGTGCAGCCATAGGCATTACTGCCGATATACTGGAGCGCGTGGAAGCGCTTAAGAACGCGGGTGTGGACGTGATCACCCTGGACAGCGCACATGGCCACTCCAAGGGTGTAATAGACGCGATAAAACTGGTAAAGAAGAACTATAAGAACATACCGATAATAGCCGGAAATGTGGCCACAGCAGAAGGTGCGAAAGCACTGGCAGCAGCGGGCGCAGATGCAGTGAAGGTAGGCGTAGGGCCGGGATCTATCTGCACTACACGTGTGGTAACGGGCGCAGGCGCACCACAGCTTACCGCTATCATTGAAGCATCGCAGGCACTGAAGAAAACAGGTGTACCAGTGATAGCTGATGGCGGCATACGCTACACCGGTGATATGGTAAAAGCCATAGCAGCAGGTGCATCATGCATCATGGCAGGTTCTATATTCGCAGGTACTGAAGAAAGCCCGGGCGAAACCATTATCTACGAAGGACGTAAATTCAAGTCATACCGTGGTATGGGCTCTGTAGAAGCTATGCAGGAAGGCAGCAAGGACAGGTACTTCCAGGATATGGAAGCTGATATCAAGAAGCTGGTACCGGAAGGGATAGTAGGCCGTGTGCCTTACAAAGGCTTTATCAGCGAGGTGGTACAGCAGTTCATAGGTGGCCTGAGGGCAGGTATGGGCTATTGCGGTGCTAAGGATATTGCTACATTGCAGAACAACTCACAGTTCGTGCGCATTACCCCTGCAAGCATGGCAGAGAGCCATCCGCATGATGTGGTGATCACCAAGGAAGCACCAAATTACAGCAGGTAATAAATTATTTAAAGAGTTAAGAGTATAGCAGCCTGCATTGTGGGCTGCTATTTTTTTGCCTCCCAGCCATTGTAATAACCATGATGCTTTGCGGCTTCTTTCTTTAGCTCTGTGCTCATTACGGTTATGGTATCTATTTTCACCTGTGTGTATTTAGACACTATAAGCTGGTAAGGAGCATTGGTGGCTTTTGCATTCATTAGCTGTTCGGTACTATAGCCCTTAGCCGTGGCAAATGCAGCTACCGCACTGCGGCTGGTATCGGCCCTGAAATAGAGTTCGAAAGCTATATTGCGGGGCTTGCTGAGGCTATCCCCACCCTCTTTCATTTTAGTGATCAGCTTGTTGTTTTCCATCCAGTTGAAGGTAGCATCAGATGGATAGAGGAAGGTTTTGTATTCTGTCCACTCTTTGTCCAGGCTCATACTGATGTTATACCCATAACCCGGGAAACTCCTGCTATACATACGTGTAAGTGCGTTCCTAAGACCTGTTGTATCCTTTACATAGTAGTAGTTGAGCCGCTTGCAATCATAAGTAAGGGTGCCGGCCAACACTTTTGCCGTTACCCCTGTGATGAAGTTGCCTGTAACATCCAGTACTTCTTCCAGTGCAGCGATCTCATCCTTTCCGGGCAGGCCTTGTTTATTACATTTCTGCACCTTAGGCCCGGTAACTACCAAGTAAGGATAACGTGAATCCGGAGCGGTGGGCATCAGACCCAGATCTACGAGCACAGATCCCGGCTTGTCACCAAACTTTGCCATATAGGTATCCCAGTTCTCCTGCTGCGCATGAGCTGAGGTACCTGATAATGAACAGGCGGCTATAGACAATTGAATAATAAACTTCACATGGTAAAGTAAGTAAAACTAAACCACCTACCCTATCACTTTAGGAAATCTTTGGGAAATGTCAGGGATCAGGTAGAAACTGGCTTTGGCTTCTTATATGTGGAAACACCCGCTTTTATTGCGCCGTAAATGTCTTTGTAGATGCAGAAATCAATATAATATTTGTTACGGTTCGTTATACAATAGTCATTTACCCTATCTAATATTATTAGCCCATTGGGGATGAATACTTTGTATTTCCACAGCAATAATATTGTTTTATAAAACTGGTTTTTGCTTTTTTCATAAAGTGAGCTCACCATATGGTGAGCATAGGATGCGTTATCTGCAAATGCTTTTCTTACAATAAGTTTAATGTCATTTTCCTGTGCAGTAGCATTTAACAGCTTAAGCACTATATCTGTCCGGTTGTCTTCGGGTATGGAGAACAAAGAAGCGGGGTATAAAACAACCCCCCTATTAGCTAACATCTTTTCGCCTAATGGAAATGGGATGCTGTATTGCCATAATAAACAAATGGTACGGAGATCAACATCATTACTTTGCTCTGCAATTTTCTTAAATAATAGCTTTTTGTCTGCCAGGTCACTCACATAGCCGTCTTTTACAAAATCTCTTAATTGAGCTTTTGATAAAGAATTACAAAACTGATCTGCTAAAAAAATAAGTTTGCTATCCTCTGTCATTTCGGCTACACTAATCGAAGTTGGAGTTTCTTCCCATTTCGCAAGTAATAAAGATCCTATTGAAAATGAAATGTCATTTTGCCAAAGCAGGTAAGCGGTTAATATATAGGGATCATTAGACTGTTGTGCCAATGCTGTAATCAAAGGTCTCGCTTCCATTCTATTCTCAGCAAACGCACTCATTACGAACTGCCACAAGTTCTTTTTCTGTAAACAATTACAAAGTAGATCGGCGATAAATTTGTCTCTATCCGCCGCTATTACTTTTGTCATTGCAGTATATGGGCCTTCATTCTGCATTGATAATACAATGTCACCAATTGAAGGGGGTATATGGTATAGCCAAAGCAGGTAAGTCGTCAATATATATGGATCAGCTGCTTTTTCTGCTAATGTCGGTAAAAGCGGCATTGTATCAGCAATATTATTCAGATATGCATCTTTTGCAATTTGCTTTACCGTGTTAATACCAAGAATATTGCACATGTGCATTGCGACCATTTCATTGGCCTTGTCATTGCATTCGCCTATCCCTTGCGGTACCATATCGATGTATTGTTTTCATTCAGTTTTTCCAACACTTTTCTACCCTCAACTAATGGTATTTTTAATTTCCATAGTTTAAACGCAACCTTCAAAAAATCGTTGTTTGTTTTGTCAGCCAGGTCATCGACAAGTATCAGTGTATCTTTATCTTCGGTGATATATGCTTCAAATGCCAGATTCATCAGCCTTTCTGCAGGTAATAGGGCATCTGTGTGTTTTAGAAAAATTTTCGCATCCGAATATACCCAGTTTTTGGTTGTGTGCGATAAACTTCCCGGGCGTATCCTGTAATTTGCAGTAAGGCCCTTCATAAAAATGAAACTATATTTTTTTGCAATTCTCAACCATAGATCGTAGTCGCCATAAATAAGGCTTTCATCAAACATACCTACATCATTCAAAACAGCTCTCTTAATTAACAAAGACATAATAGGGATATAGTTCCCCAGCAATAACTCATTGTAAATATTACCGGAAGGCACTTCGGAAAATTTCCGGTGCCATTCAATAAACAGACGGTTAAGGGGAGCGCCTTTAACATCCATCAAGTTCACATCAGAATAGACAGCTGCCACATCTTCGCTGCTCGCTTCTAATATTGCAACCTGTGTTGCAGTCTTTTCAGGTAGTAACGTATCGTCCGAATCAATTGTACAATAATATTTTCCGGTAGTGTTTTGCAACCCTATATTATAAGGCCTTGAACCCCCAAGATTTTTCTCATGGCAAATGAACTTGTATTTTCCCTTGTATCCTTCTAACCAGCCATTAATTAATTCCACACTATTATCTGTAGAGCAATCGTCGACAATAATTAATTCAATATTAGAGTATGTTTGGTTCTTTATGCTTTCCAGCGTTTCTATAACAAATTCCGAGTTATTATAGCTACAAGTTACAATTGAAACTAGTGGTAGTTCCTGCATAGACAAGCATTAACAAATTATCCATAAAAATTCAAGTAATCGATATAAATCAACACTCAAATACAACTTGTAACAATGTACAACATTGCGTAAAAGAAACAAGTACAATCAAGACGAAAAAAATAATATTTTTTTACTCAGCATTGCATAACAATTGATTACAAATTAAATGACGTAGGAAAATGACTGGCATGTATTTCATTAGCTGCGGCAACAGATGCTATTTCGAAAAGCTCTTCGCAATTTGCTGCTATGTCCATCTCAATAAAACTATCTACTTTTTCCTGGGTATAAGTGCGGGACATCAGTTTTTCGAGATCGCCCTTATTTAGCTTTGCGTTGTAGCGGAGGTAAGAAATAAGGCCATTACCATTAGTTCCCGGATGCATGATATCGCCGGAGAGGTTCCCTATCTCACCGTCTATTTCCCATGGCACAGGTGAGTTGGACAACCATTGGAGAATGATCTGGTTTTGCCATGAGGCATCCTGCATGAGCATATCGGGGATCTGTGCTGCCCACTGAAATTCCTGATATGCAGTTATCTCTTTATAATGCTTGTTGAATTTATTGACGCCGGTACCAATAGATACGAGAAATATA
>JAOQAP010000147.1 GCA_025963465.1 Flavipsychrobacter sp. | reverse complement strand
TGGATCTTTCTACTGGCAAAAACATTCACGAAACAAGGGAATGGATCATTCGTAACAGCCCTGTACCTATTGGTACTGTGCCTATATACCAGGCACTGGAAAAAGTAAATGGTAAGGCAGAAGACCTGACATGGGAAATATTCCGTGATACATTGATAGAACAGGCCGAGCAGGGCGTAGATTACTTTACCATACACGCTGGTGTCCTGCTGCGCTACATACCACTGACCGCAAAACGTGTTACGGGTATTGTGTCTCGTGGCGGCAGTATTATGGCTAAGTGGTGCCTGTCGCATCACAAAGAGAACTTCCTGTATACACACTTCGAAGACATCTGCGAGATCATGAAGGCTTATGATGTGGCGTTCTCATTGGGCGACGGCTTACGCCCCGGTTCTATAGCTGATGCCAATGATGCGGCACAGTTTGGCGAGCTGGAAACACTGGGTGAGCTGACCAAAATAGCATGGAAGCATGACATACAGGTAATGATAGAAGGCCCTGGTCATGTGCCGATGCACCTGATAAAGATAAACATGGAAAAGCAGCTGGAATGCTGTGATGAAGCACCGTTCTACACGCTTGGCCCATTGACAACGGATATTGCCCCGGGTTATGACCATATCACATCTGCAATAGGTGCTGCTATGATAGGCTGGTACGGTACGGCCATGCTGTGCTATGTGACACCTAAGGAACACCTTGGACTACCTGATAAGAAAGACGTAAAAGATGGTGTAATAGCTTACAAGATAGCTGCTCATGCTGCTGACCTTGCAAAAGGGCATCCGGGAGCACAGTTCAGGGATAATGCATTGAGCAAGGCGAGGTTCGAGTTCAGATGGGAAGATCAGTTCAACCTGTCGCTTGACCCGGAAACAGCACGATCATTCCATGATGAAACGTTACCGGCTGATGGCGCCAAGATAGCGCACTTCTGCTCTATGTGCGGCCCGCACTTCTGCTCTATGAAAATAACACAGGATATACGTGAGTATTCTGCAAACGAAGAAATGAAGAAGAGCATGGAAGAAAAGTCCAAAGAATTTCTCGAGGCAGGTGGGGAGATATACTCTTAGTCCGCCGAGCTTACTGCTTTTTTAAATGAACATAGATGTCAACACAGATAAAATCATATGTATTGTCCATTGCAGGTTTCGATCCATCGGCGGGTGCTGGTGTGATGTCTGATGTAAAGACATTTGAGGGGAATGGAGTTTATGGACTTGGGGTTGTATCAGCTTTGACATGGCAGAATGATGTGAGTTTTGAAAAGGTAGAATGGCTGCCTGTACATAAGATAACTGAACAGATCGACGTATTGCTGAAACGCTTTGAGATAAAGTATATCAAGATAGGGCTTGTGGAAAGCATGGACGTACTGCAGCAATTGATCAGTTTCCTGAAAGACAATATCGCCTACCCTGTTATTGTTTTCGATCCTATACTTAAAGCAAGTGCGGGATTTGTGTTTCATGACGCAGGTGGTGATGCATTTAAAGTTATGATGCAGGACGTTTATTGCATTACGCCTAATATACCGGAGGCAGAACAATTATTTGGTACCGATGACCTGCAGACAAAACTGGAAGACATGAGCGAGACAGTGAACGTATACCTGAAAGGGGGGCATAGTGAGGAAAGCTCTGTAATGGATATACTGTACACTGCCGATCATACTTATGCTTTCTCTAACGACAGGCTGGAAAAAGGAGCCAAGCATGGCAGTGGTTGTGTACTGTCTGCTGCACTGACCGCACAACTGGCTCTGGGAAACGAACTGCCTGTTGCGGCTGAAAATGCAAATGCATACACTTACCGTTTCCTGGCCAGCAATGACACTCTATTAGGTTATCATCAATCATTTGTATTATGAGAACGATCAGTAAGCTGCAATACATAACTACAAGCGCACGGCTGGCCGAACAGGCCTGCATAGGTGGTGTAGACTGGATACAGCTTCGATTGAAGGATATACCCTATGCAGACTACTATAGTATTGCCAGCGATGTGCAGGCTGTGTGCAAGGAATTTAATGCCACATTCATTATTAATGATAATGCTGCACTGGCACTTGATATAAACGCAGATGGTGTGCACCTGGGCAGGAAGGATATGTCGCCGGAGATCGCAAGGGCGCTGATAGGTAACAGCTTTATAATAGGTGCTACTGCAAATACAATAGAAGATATAACAAGGCTGTCTGCAATGCCAATAGACTATATTGGCTTAGGCCCTTACCGTTTTACCAGCACCAAACAGAACCTTGCCCCTATATTGGGAATAGATGGTTATAAACAAATATTTGCGCGGCTGGATGAGCAGGGAGTAACTCCCCCACCCATCATTGGTATAGGTGGCGTTACTAAAAGCGATGTAGCCCATTTGCTGGCGACAGGATTGTATGGTGTAGCTGTTTCAGGAGCTATATCTAATGCTGCAGATGTAACAAAGGCCGCTATAGAACTGAAAAGAACATTTGATTACGAAGTTCAATAAGAAGGACATGAGCGATACACTTAAAATTGGAGATAAAATATTTTCGTCACGCTTATTTACAGGCACTGGTAAGTTTGGCAACCATAATATAATGGAAGAGGCCTTGCTTGCTTCGGGTTCGGAGTTAGTGACCGTGGCGCTGAAACGCGTGAGCATGGATGGTGAAGACGATGATATACTGAAACACCTGAACCATTCGCACATTAACCTGCTGCCGAATACTTCCGGTGTACGTAATGCCGAGGAGGCCATATTTGCCGCTCACATGGCGAGAGAGGCATTGCAGACCAACTGGCTGAAACTGGAGATACACCCTGATCCTAAATACCTGATGCCTGATCCGATAGAAACGCTGAAGGCTGCTGAAAGATTAGTAAAGGATGGTTTTATCGTACTGCCATACGTGCATGCAGACCCGGTATTATGTAAGAGACTGGAAGAAGTGGGCGTAGCGGCTGTGATGCCATTGGGAGCACCCATTGGCAGCAATATGGGATTGAAGACACTGGAGTTTTTACAGATAATTATAGAGCAAAGCAATGTGCCTGTGATAGTAGATGCAGGAATAGGTGCACCAAGCCATGCAGCAGCTGCTATGGAAATAGGCGCTGACGCAGTATTGGTAAACACTGCAATAGCTGTAGCAGGTGACCCTGTAGCCATAGCTACTGCATTTAAAATGGCAGTGATAGCAGGACGAATGGCTTATGGCGCAAAACTGGGATCGGTAAGAGCATATGCAGAGGCAAGTAGCCCATTGACAGATTTTTTAAATTAGACTAGTATGTTTGGGGAAATATTTGAAACGCATAACTGGGATGAGACGCTGGTAAGTATCTACGCTAAAACAGCAACAGATGTACAGCGTGCATTGGGTAAAAGCAAGCGTGACCTGGAGGATTTCAAAGCAATGATATCCCCTGCTGCTGCACCTTACCTGGAGCAGATGGCGCAACTGAGCAATAAGATCACCCAAAAGCGCTTTGGTAAGACAGTACAGTTATATGCTCCGCTGTACCTGTCTAATGAGTGCCAGAACATATGTACCTATTGTGGCTTTAGCTACGACAATAAGATAAAACGCAAAACGCTATCAGGAGCAGAGATACTACAGGAAGCTGAATTCCTGAAACAACAAGGTTTTGATCATGTACTTCTGGTGACCGGAGAGGCTACTAAAACTGTAGGTGTAGATTATCTGAAGAATGCTATAAAGATATTGCGACCACACTTTGCCAATATATCTATAGAAGTACAACCGCTGGAAGAAGAAGAATATAAAACACTGGTGGCTGAGGGATTATATGCCGTACTTGTCTACCAGGAAACATACCATAAAGACAATTACAAAACATACCATCCGAAAGGAAAGAAATCGAATTTCGACTACAGGCTGGATACACCTGACAGGCTGGGTAATGCAGCTATACATAAGATAGGTTTAGGTGTTCTGATTGGACTGGAGGACTGGCGCACAGACAACTTTTTCACTGCTCTGCACCTCAACTACCTGGAACGCAAATTCTGGCAAACGAGATACAGCATCTCTTTCCCCCGTCTGCGCCCTGCATCCGGATTGATAGAGCCTAAGAGTATTATTACCGATAAAGAACTGGTTCAGCTGATATGCGCATGGCGGATATTTAACGAAGAGCTGGAACTGTCTATTTCTACAAGAGAGAATGAGTTTTTCAGGGATAATGTGATAAAGCTGGGAGCTACAGCTATGAGTGCCGGCTCTAAGACAAATCCCGGTGGCTATAGTGTAGAACCGGAATCGCTGGAACAGTTTGAGATAGATGATAGTCGTAGCGTGGCAGAGGTAGAGCAGATGATAGAAAGCAAGGGCTACAAGCCTGTGTGGAAGGACTGGGAGAAGTTTACAATAACTGAAAAGGCTACTTCATAATGTTATCACCTCAGGAACAGGCACGTTATAACAAGCAGATCATTCTGCCGGAAATACGGGTGGAGGGACAGGAGAGACTGTCTGCTGCTAAGGTACTGGTGATTGGTGCCGGTGGATTGGGCTGCCCTGTGCTGCAATATCTTGTGGCTGCGGGTGTGGGCACTATAGGTATTGCTGATGGTGACAAGGTAGATATATCTAATCTGCAAAGGCAGGTACTGTATACTGAACAAGAGATAGACCAGCCAAAGGTTGTGGTTGCAGAGCGGAAACTGAAGGCTCTTAATCCTAACATACACATTCATACCTACCATGTATTTATAGACAATAGTAATGCTATAAAGATCATCAGCAACTATGATATAATAGTAGATGGCTCAGATAACTTTACTACCCGCTATCTGGTCAATGATGCGTGTGTGATACTAAATAAACCTTTGGTATCGGGGGCTATTTATAAGTTTGAGGGACAAGTAACCGTGCTCAACTATAATGATGGGCCTACTTACCGCTGCATATTTCCTGAGCCACCCGGTGATGGTGAATCTCCTAACTGTGCTGACATAGGTGTTATAGCTACCCTGCCCGGTATTATAGGATCTATCCAGGCCAACGAGGTCATTAAAATGATAACTGGTGTAGGTGAAGTATTATCCGGTAAACTGCTGGTGATAGATACACTTACCATGAACTCGCATACTTTCAGCTTTAAGTTGAACGAAGCGAATAAACAGATAACAGAATTACCTAAACAAGCAGATGCATCCTGTGAAGTGAGGATAGGTTTAATAAACTATAATGAGTTGAAGTACCTGTTGCAGCAGAACGATAAGATACAGCTCGTAGATGTAAGGGAGATAGAAGAGCATGAGATCAGTAACATAGGCGGCATTAATATCCCTTTATCCTCATTTGCAGCGAATTACAAATCGCTCGATCCCGGGAATACTGTGATCCTTTATTGTGCATCAGGCGTAAGGAGTAATAATGCAGCGAAACAACTGATTGAGTTTGGGTTTAAGAATGTGCTAAACCTGAAAGGTGGTATTAACGCTATTTCGAAGCGCTAAGTGCATCAGCGAACATCTTTACAGGGTCTGCTGATAACCAGATACTACCCAGCATAGCAGCACCATCAAATCCTTTTTCGCTCAATATTTTTAGTTGAGGAATACCTACCCCACCCAATCCTATTATTTCCGGATAATGTTTGCCCTGGGTAGCTAACTGTTGCTTGATTTCAACGGCACCATCCAGGTCTATAGCTGCTTTATACCCTTCTTTTGATATGCTGTCAAATACAGGGCTGATGAATACATAGCTATACAGGAATTCATTGTCTGCTATTTCATTCCATGAGTGGAATGATGTAGATATTTTGTCCGAAGCAATATCTTTTAGCTGAGTGTTCATGTGTTCGGACTCACGAACCATACTATTGAGGTGAACACCTCCCAAATGAAGCTCTGTTGCCAATTCAAAACAGGCATGTATTACAATACGTGTATGGTACTGTGCCTCTATCCTGCCAATATAATTGCGATAGTCCTGTTCTGCATAACCCATTTTGCGTAGATGTAGCTTTTGCAGCCCATTATTAAACAGGCTGTTCACTAGCATCGTTTCATCCGCAACATCAGTTTCAGGGGTTATTACTATCAGCTTCATTCTGCACCTAAAAGTACAAAAAACAGGTTAGCTGATCTTTAATTAGATTTGCAGTTATGGATAGTACCCATACTGATAAGACCAAGTTATGCCCGCAATGCGGTACTTCATTTACCTGTAGCCCTATGGACTGCTGGTGCAGTAAGTTGCCCGCTATTATGCCTATGGACATAAATGCATCATGTTATTGCCCGCAATGTCTTAGCAAAATGATCAATGAAAAGCTGGAAGAACAGGATCGTACAACCAGTGAGCCATAGAGTAGCGGCTATGAATTACAGCACAGCTACCATTTCTTTGCCCTTGAGCGCAAAGTACAGGTTCTGAAGCTGGTGCAGGGACCTCACGTCCCAGAATTGGATCATGTCTTCGTATTTGTTATTCAGCAGCGTTACAAAGCCATCTTTCAATCGCAGGTAGTGCCTGTGCGCATCTATTCCTATTATGTGCTTGCCTTCTTTGTCAAATTCGCAGCACTTCATAAGTATATCTCCGGTAAGGGGAATAGGCTGCACCTCGGCTATTTTCACAGTCAGCTCATTTTGATCTTCAGTGACCACTACTACCTCTTCTTTCTTATCGCCGAGTATTGAGTCAACCTTGACCACCTTACCGTTTACCTCGACATAGTTCCCTATTCTAATTTCTTTAGTGTTCATAACATTACGTTTTAGTGAACAATATGATTACTTATTTATCGCTAATTAACTTCATGCCAATACAAGTAAAACATGTTAAAACAAGTAAATTTCATGCAACCATAAAAGCGCTAAAGGCTAGTTCCTTAGCCGTATTGAGCGTTTTTAACAACTTTGACAATTATATTTGTGGAAAATAGTGTGGGCATGATAATAAGTGGATGGAAATCAACACTTCAAAAGAAAAAATTATGAAAGGATTTACTACTATTATTTTCCTGGTCATTTCCAATACATTTATGACCTGCGCATGGTATGGTCATCTTAAGTTCAAAGAGATGACGTGGGGGCAAAACCTTGGTTTATTCGCAGTAATAATGATCAGCTGGGGACTTGCGTTCTTTGAGTACCTGTTCCAGGTACCGGCTAATCGCATTGGGTTCAAAGAAAATGGTGGCCCATTCTCATTGGTTGAACTGAAAACCATACAGGAGGCTATAACGCTTATTATATTCATGCTCTTCTCTATGATCGTGTTCAAACAGCGGTTTGAATGGAATCATATAGTAGGTTTCGGCCTTATAGTATTGGCAGTGTTTGTTATTTTCAAGAAGTGGTAAGTATGGCATATCTGTACATGTACAAGTGTTACATGTTGTTACAGAATTGTACAAAAACATCTTTAGACTGATTTCTTTATCAATGCCATCAGCATGTCTACCTCTGCGGTATTATTGTAGATGTGTGTAGATACCCTTAGACTATTAAGCCCGTTTTCAGGCACTGCACGTATGCGTATCTTCTGGTCGGAACAGAGCTCATAGAATTTGTGGTAATCAACGCCCTTTATTTTAAAGCCATTTACCGCACATCTCGACTTTGCTTCTGTAGGTGTCAGTAATTCTACCTTGTTGCCAAACTCCAGCAACCTGTCCTGCGTGTACTTGCCCAGGAACTTTATCCGGTTATAGATATTGGCCTGACCTATGGTTTCTATAAAATCTATTGCAGCGTTCACGCCTGCATAAAGTGAGTTGGCCTGTGTACCGCCATAGTATCTGTGGGCACTTGGTGCATAATCACTGATGGTTACCGGGTCTGTCATAAGGTCCCACTTACCGTTGTCAGTCCCTGCGCCGCCATAATGAGGGCGCAGTGTATCCTGGAACTCTTTTCTTACATACAGGAAGCCTGTTCCCTTAGGTCCCAGCATCCATTTATGGCAGCAGCTTGCATAAGTATCGCAGCCCATGTCATGCAGGTTCAGTGTCATCATACCTGCACCATGTGCGCCATCTATAAGCGACATGATCCCTTTATCTTTAGCCAGTTTACATATCTGCTTTATGGGTAGCACCTGGCCTTGTGTGCATGGTATATGAGGGGTAGCTATAACTTTGGTCTTTTTGGTAATGAGCGCAGCTATCCGGTTCAGTGTCTCATCAGCTGTAGCGCCGGGCGTATATTTCTTTACAATTATGCCATCTATCTTTTGTCTTGTCATCCACGGCATGGCATTGCCTACATGCTCATGGGTGGTAAGTATCACTTCATCTCCTTTCTGCAGTGGTACGCCCCAGCAGGCTATATTTATGCCTTCTGTTACATTGCGTGTCAGGGCTATTTCATCATCATTGGCACCTACAAATTTTGCGAGCTTACCGGGAGTGCTGTCGTAACCACCATAGTTGCCCATAGTGTCCTGATCTATCATAGCATTATGCACTGCCTCTATCACCGGGTATGGCGACGGACCAAAGGTGCCATTGTTCAGGTAAGTCCACTCTTTGCTTAATGGAAAGAGCTGCCTTACATTGTGCCAGTAAACCTCGTCATTATCTTCTATTACTTTCCCACCATTCACTATCTGGCTTTTAGCAGCCAATGCCTGCATTTCACTTATAGTAAGTGCTGCCAGCACTGATGCCGACCTGATAAAATTCCTGCGGTTAAAATTCATAGAGAGGTAATTAATACAGCTAAATGTACTAAAATATTAATAGCAAGGTAATACCAGTCATTATAATTTGAAGTCGCGGAAGTACTGGCGGGATATGGCTTCATACTTTAGTGCCATCTCCATATTGCCCATAGCCTTGTAGGACAGGGCTATGTAGGGTATTTCATTAACGGCTCCGGGGTTCAGGGTTAATATCTTGTTAACAATATCTATAGTGGCTTGATACTGTTTCATTTGATAATAGCAATGAGCCATATTGGTATAAGCATTAATGTAATTAGGGTTGATCGACACGGCTTTTTTCAACACTTCGATACATTCGTTGAACTTACCCATCTTCAGATAAATCGCCCCAAGTATGTTCAGCCCGTCTACACTGTTCGGATCTGCCTGCAACACTTTTTGAACATAAGGTATAGCCTGCTCGCTCTTGCCCATGTAGTAATATGCGATACCCATCTGCATATAGCCCATAATATTATTTGGGTCCATAGACAAAGATGTGTTCAGGTACATTATTGCAGAATCATACTGTGCTGCCTGTATAAAACAGCAACCAAGGTTGAAGTAAGCGGATGCGAACCCGGGATTAATAGAAATAGCCAATTTATAAGCATCTATAGCATCTTTGTATTTGCCGGTACGCAGGTATGCAGTACCCAGGTTATTGGCCGCTATAGACTGGTACGGGCTCATAGATATTGCCTTCTTGAAGTTGAATATAGAAGAGTCGTACTTCATTTTCATCAGGTACACCTTGCCCAGCTCTGTATATACATCTGTGTATTCAGGGTATATCTCTATAGCCTTTTTCAGCAGTACTAAACTTTCATTGAGTATCTCTTTTTGTTTTGTAGTATCCTTTTCCAGCGCGTATTGAGATTCTGCAAGCTCATCACCCAGGTAGAAGTGCATACGACTATCGTTAGGCACCTTCGGGAGATCTGCGCTATACAATGTGTAGTTCGACTTCCAGTCGTTATTACGGGCAAATGTGAGCACTGAAAATATAAGGCAGATGGGCACTAGAACTGCAAGTGCGGTTTTATTCTTCAACAGCCCGTCAAAACTGATCTCCGACTTAATGACCCACTTCTCTATAGCCAAAGCAGCTACAATGCAGAAGCCTGCGGATGCAAAAAACAGGAAACGCTCCCCTATCTGCGAGCCCATCAGGAATGCGAGGTTCATGAACAAAGACAGTGTAGCCAGGAAGAACAGCATACCAAAAGCCCATGGGTCTTTTCTGTTCTTAATAAGCCTGTATACCCCGTAACCACCTATTCCTAAGTATGCCAGTGTGGTAAGCAGCACCCATACATTGCCAAATGTGACAAACGGTATAGTGTCGAAAGCATAGTCGCTCACTAATGGATATGGTATTACCAGAAGTTTCAGGTACATGCCTAACACATAGATAGCCGTAGCAAAGCGGGTAGCAACAGGGAGACCTATCTTGGCAAGGGAATTGTCTATAAATTCTATGGCGCTGGTGCTGGTGTCGTAATCGCTCAGTACCCTGTTCCTGATGATCAGGTAAGCAGTGGCACCAACCAACATGCCTACTGTAATAAATATACTGCGCTTCTTGTCGTCATTGCGATAAAGGAAGAAGACAACAGGAACTACGAACAGGAACGTGATCACCGTTTCCTTTGATATAAACGCAAGGAAATAGGCTACAACGCCGGATAACAGGAATAGTATCTTGCCTTTCTGCGCATATTCGAGGAACAGGTTGAGCGCCAGGAAACCAAAGAAGAAACAACAGATCTCGTCACGGCTTTTTATGTTGGCAACTACCTCTGTATGTATAGGGTGAACGGCAAAGAGCAACGCGGCTATGAATGCCACCACGGTCTTCTTTCGCTCAAAGAGCTTATCAAGAAAGAGGAAGAGCAGGACAACACAGCCTGCAAAGAACAATATATTGAAGAAGTGCCCGGCAGCAGGATTAGGGCCGAATATTTCATATTCAGCTGCGAACATAGATAAGGTAAGCGGCCTGTAGTTGTCATTTTTAAAATAACCTACTCCCTTCATACGGGGAGTGACCATCAGTTCGGGTATACCTTTGAAGCCTTGTGTAACTATAGAATTCTTTATAGTAACCACATTATCATCCAGCACGTAGCCGTTTCTCAGGGTGTTGGCATATACCAGCAGGGATAATGCTGCCAGTATCAGGCATATTTTAGTGGTAACTGAAAAGCTTTTTTTGGGTGCAGCAGCGGGTTTGCTTTCTGCTTTAGGTGCTGCAACGGGGTTTGTCGCGGCGTTTACCGGTGGTTTATTATTTGTCTTCTTTGCCATTTACATCCAAAATAAGTATTTTTTCTATTCCCCAAAAACATATAGCCATTAAATATGGACTTATATATTTTCAGCTAATAAAAAAACGGGCGGTAAAAAACTAGGTGATCGTTCTGAATATGGTATAACGCAGCAGCATTTCTAATGCCAGGCATATTACCGCCAGCATGGCAAACGGGAAGAACAATTCGGCATAATGCTTATAAGAGGTGATGTCCACTTTGGTCTTTTCCATCTTATCTATCTCGGTATATACATCCTGTAGGGATTTGTTGCCGGTAGCACGGAAGTATTTACCACCTGTTTCAGCAGCTATCTGTTTCAGCAGTGCTTCATCTATTTCCACGTTCATCATCTGCTTCTGAACTCCTGCAGCTGTAGGCACGGGTATCATAGCCTGTCCGTGAGTGCCTACGCCTATAGTGTATACTCTTATTTTGTATGCTTTGGCTATTTCCAGTGCGGTATTAGGGTCTATAAGACCTGTATTGTTCACGCCATCCGTCATAAGGATAATGACCCTGCTCTTACCTTTTGAGAAACGTAAACGCTCCACTGCTGTAGCCAAACCCATGCCTATAGAGGTACCATCGGTAAGCATGCCATTGCGAATCTGTGATATCTGCTCCTTGAGTACATTGTGATCTATAGTAATAGGACACATGGTAAAGCTCTCTCCGGCAAATATTACCAGCCCCAGCCTGTCGGTGGGCCTTGCATCTACAAATTTCAGGGCCACATCTTTAGCGGCTTCTATTCGGTTTGGTTTAAAATCCTCGGCAAGCATACTGCCCGACATGTCCATAGACATCACTATATCTATACCCTCGCTGTCTATGTTCTCGGTAGTATTACTTGATTGCGGTCTTGCCAGCGCTATGCTCAGCGCAGCCAGGCATATGATACGCAGTATAAATAATACAGGCCTCAGCTGTGCCCTGCTGCCTACATGTGCAGGGTTTATGCCGCGCAGCGTGGTGAGCCTTAGTGCAGGGTTATCTCTTTTCTTACTACGCAGCTGCCACCATATCAATATGGGTATGAGCAACAGTAATGCGAAATAATACGGTTGTGCAAACGTTATGTGTTTCCAATCGAGAAATGCGTTCATATTGTCTTTTCGGTTGGGGTTTCTATAATTATTACAGGTTTTGAAGTAGCTACAAATTGTTTGGCCATGTCCATAGCGCCTACATGTTCTTCTGGCAGTGGCTGCGCTTTTGCAAACTTGGCAAGGTCAGCCGTTTGCAGGATAATGGATAGCGGGCTGTGATAAGGCTGCATTTCTTTCAGCAGCTGTGCTTTGTACAGCAGTTCATCCGTGGTCAGCTCCATAGCCGGTGTATTGAAGCGCTGCTCTATATATGACCGCACTATATCTGTCAGCTCCACATAGTATTCCTTTACCTGCTTTTTCTGCCACAGTTGTTTTGCTTCCAGTTCTGTAAGCTGGCGGAGTGTCTTTTCCTGTAAGGTTTCCTGCGGGCCTTCCTGTACTGGTTTTGGCTCCTTCTTCCTGCGTACAAAATAGATGGTAAGTATAATAGCTGCCAGTAGTATTGCGGCTCCTCCCACTATATACCATATGTAGTCTCTCCAGTTGCTCTGCACATATATGATACCCTTTATTCCTTTAAACCCTTTTGTAGTATCTACTGCCACTGTTTGTACCAGCAGGTTAAAGGAGTCCGTCATGGCAGTATATGGTGTGCCTGTGTTTGGTATGATGGCAATAGGGAATGAAGGTACCTTGAACAAACCTGAGTCGAAACCGGTAAGGGTAATGCGCTGGCGATAAGTGACCATGCTGCCTTGCTTCATGGTATCAATTTTACCACGTTCTACCACCTCCAGGTTATTGAAGGTATCAGGCACAACTGCCCATTGCAACCTGCTCTGCGTGGGATCATGCTGCGCCTCCAGGAACAACCGTACCTGGTCGCCCACCATTATCTGCGCTGCATCCATCTTAGCCGATGCCTTGCCATCCTGCGCAACGGAATAGAATGAGAAAAGCAGCATTACGCCACAAACCCCAACCCCTCCCGCTGAAAAAGCGGGACGTTGTGCC
>JAOQAP010000140.1 GCA_025963465.1 Flavipsychrobacter sp. | reverse complement strand
GCTGGCGTAACCTATGTTCCTGCTTGGGAAATATATTTTCCACACCCTGTCTGAGTCTGCCCTTGAAGAATAATAGGCAAAGGTCCATGATGTACCTCCGTTTACGGTGCCGAGGATTATTGCTTTGTGGTCAGGACTCATACCCGTAATAAACCCTGTATCTTTATTGAAAAAGTGTCCGTCTATAAGGCCCAATGCAATAGTATCCAAGTCATAGAATACCCATGAATTTCCTTTGTCTATGGTCTTTACAAAGCCTGCAGGACCAAAATAGCGCCCATAAGCGTACACTACCGAATCAGTTACTACGGAAATCCCGCAAATCCCCGCGGGGTGGGGATGAGGTAAATTAACTGGAGTCCAGCTAGTTCCGCCATCATTTGTTTGATATAAAGGGATTGTATCGGTGGTTGAAGGGACGCCAGCATACGGTACTGTATCGGCAAGGTTCCCAATCCATCCGTTCTGACCATCTGCGAAACCAATTGAGCGGTAGTAGGTAATAGAACTGTCGACCAATTGTGTCCAGTTAGCGCCGCCATCAATTGTTCTGAATACTCGTCCAAACTGGTTTGGTCTCGAATGAACGTAATACGGGTTTATAGCCCACCCGGTGTCCGGATTTATAAAATGAAAATCATCGAATCTGTAACTTGCAGGAGCAGATGGAAGCGCTTGCCACATATATTGGGCATTGCAGAAGAATGGCCATAAAAATACCAGCAAAAAAAAATATTTTACCTTCATAAATGCTGATTCTTTAACAATTCAAAATAATTAGACGTAAATATCGTGCGGAATCTTGGGATTAAAATAAAATTATTTCGAAACGCATATAAATTTATTGAACAATATTAGGAAATTGAAAAGCACAATGAATAATTTTAGTCTTCATTGTGCTTTTCAATTAATATTACAACCGAACTATAATCTAAAATATAGCGTCAGATTTGTATTGATACCATGTAGCGATTGATGATAACTTGTCGGCAGTGTTTTATTAATGGGTTGATTACTGATCCCAGGTTCTTCTGCATTATCCGTCGGATGGAATGAGGTGTACTTCACATCAAAATTAGGGCTGGAAGAAAAATAATCCAAGGTCAGCATAAGTCCCAGGTGCTTACCAAAATTGTAGCGTGGTGCAATCCCTATCTTCCATCCGAAAGCACTTGTCGTAGCCTCCAGTTGTGTAATATCGTAATCTGCGTCCTCAAAAGCGACCTGATAACCTGCGCGGTGAACGTTTGTAAGCCCTCCCAAAGCAAGCACGTCGATACTGAAATGCCGGGCAACCGAAATAGAGTAGTAAGGCCCGACCATTATATTAACAGCATGATTGCTACCCTTACTGTACAGCGTTGTACTATCCAGGCTATAGCCATCTTTATAACCGTCCGCCAGATTTTGCCCACCCTTTGTCGCAAATCCCTGATAGGACACGAGGGCAGAAATTCCGAACCGGCTACGCCCGATAAAATAGACACCGGTTAGTCCGATATTACCGCCTGAACCGAAATACCCCGAGTTATTGTCTATGTAATCACCTTTGGCAATATTTCCCATTGGGGCTGATAACCCGCCGGTAATGCCAATATAGCTGTGAGCCCCATCGCTGTTAAGCCTGCCGCTTGTATTTGTTTTATCCTGGGCTGTCGCAGGTATTGCCCATGTCAAAAGTGTAAGCAGTGATAAAAATATTTGTTTCATAATTTATTGTTTGAATTTTAAGTTAGTTAATGTTGACACGATAAGAAACGTCTGCGTCTGTTGATCCTGGCGCATATGTGCCATTTTTAGCATTTGGCTGATGGCGCAGCACAACTTCCAGATGACCACTGCTAATCGCCCCTGTCGTGAATTTATCTGAAAGTCCGATAGACTGTGGCGGCACATTGGAATCCTTATCCGTTCTGGCAACTTTGAGGTTGAGATAAGGGCCTGCTAAAGCAGGGGCGGTGCCTGGAATGGCAGTATAATCGATACCACTTACTGTGTCCGCAGCAGCAATTGGGGTTGGCTGAAAGAATAGCAGGTGATAGTTCTGGCGTTCTTTCAGTTCCGCTGTGATATCGCCAGCTGGTGTCTGCGTCTGATCCAGGAATATCACTTGCACATCATATACCGAATTGGAATGCAAATGCAGGACTGCCTTTGATGTATCGGGTGGATTCGGATCGTCCGGCGTTAGATCTACCCATGTTGCTGTATCTACGTCAGCGGGATTTGCTTCATTAACTGCTACTAACATAATCGTTGTTAGAAATTCGTTATCCGGCACAGGAGCGGATATGCTTTTTTCTTTGTTGCATGACCATAAAAAGCTGAACAGGCCTACACTAATGATTAAAATTGTCTTTTTCATGTTTGTTATTTTAATGTTTGTTAAAATGAAAATTTCGCTCTGATGATAAAATTGACCCCGAGATCATCTGCGTAATATCTAAAGCGATTCAAATAGTCCCGGTAAGCAACGTTGGTGAAATTTTGTATGCCAATATCCAAGCTGAGTGCCTGTTTCCCATGTGGGATTGAGCAACCGATATTTGCATTGAAAATGCTATAACCTGAAGGTGGTGCTACGTAATCACTTTTGGGCGGTACTCGCGTCTGACGGAGCACGGTCAGATTTTCGAAGCTGATATGAGGCGCTTTAATATGCTTGCCTATACTGTCCGCATGAAGAGAAACGCCATTTTGAAAACGGTCCGCAGGCATAAAGATCAACCAGTCATCTATGTTTTTGTTCCACCCCCTGACGATTGACGATTTAGAATAAATACTGACGCTTCGGAGTACATTGAGTTGCCCACTCAAATCTATCCCATGCAAACTTGCATCGGTTTGAACATACTTGAAGGACGGATAAGTGCCCGTGATCAATGTTACCGGCTGAAGGGTTGGTGATGCAAAAATAAAATGATTGATCTCATTATCATACAAATCAGCAATCACATCGAACAGCCTGGTATGGTAATTGAGCGACAGGGAGGTGTTGTAAGACCGTTCTGAACGCAAACTGGAATCTCCGATCTCGTAACTGGCAGCGCTTAGGTGAATACCTTCTATAAACAGTTCATTGATACTTGGCGCTCGCCATGCTGTTCCGAAATTGATATTAGCGTGAAAGGAAGGATTGAAACGATAGGTCGCACCAATGGTCGCTGTTGGATTCTTGTAATAGTACGTTGAAGTGAAAATTTTCAAAGCCGATAAATCTTCACGGTACACCTGGAACCATTTGTAATCATAGCGAAGACCAGATTCAAGCACTAAGCGGTCACGTTGCCATTTTTCGATGGCAAATGCCCCCCCTCCATAATTACGGAAGTTAGGAATAAGATACCTTAATCCTTGGTATCTGTTACCTTGCGTGCTGCCAACAACCCCTAAACTGCTGGAAAAACCTTGACCCTGATCTTTAACGTAAATGAAGTCAGCCATTATTGTATTGAGCCGGAAACTGATCTGTGGTGCATTCAGCACAGCGGGATTGGTCGAATAAGGCCGATCTATGTCGTATTCATTACGCAGATCAGCCTGATAAGAAAAGTTAGCCTCTATCCGGCTGGTTCCTTCGAACTGTTTAATTTCAGAAATTTTCAAAATATTGTGATTTACCGTCTGATAACTGCGGTCGATACGATAGTAGAAAGAATCTGGCGTAAGGGGCCGCGCCCGTGTGAAAGCTGCGTACAGATCATTTATATTGCCAACATGGGAACCGGCATAGATACCAATCTTAGTACTATAAGAACTAAAAAAAAGATTGGATTCCCAGCCCTTTACTTTATAGGCGGCTGATACCGAAAAATCCTTTTCCTGCATGCCGGTATTAACCAGGTAATAATCTGCTGTACTAAAGTTTCCAGCACCCTTTAAAGTTCCTTGTACCCGCCAAGTCAGCCGAGATAAAAAGCCTTTACCTATCATCCCTTCCAGATCAGCCGAAAAAGTACCCATCCGACCGTTACTGGCACCTACAAGATATACATCGCCCCTTAAACCTGGAATTTGCAGCATTGCCGGCGGGTCAAGCAGAACGACACCCGCGATAGCGTCAGAACCATAGCGTATACTCGCAGCGCCTTTAATAACCGTGATATCCTCACTAACGAAAGGATCAATTTCGGGAGCATGTTCTGAACCCCATTGCTGGCCTTCCTGCCTTACTCCATTATTAAGGATCAGCACACGATTACTGTGCAGCCCATGAATAACCGGTTTAGATAAAGAAGGGCCTGTCTGGATAGAATTTAATCCAGGCAAGCTCTTTAAGCTTTCTCCCAAAGATTGACCGCGGGTTTCCAGTAATGCGGTGCCTTTAAGTTCTATCGCAGTAACCGTATGCAAGTCCTTCACCAGTTCTTTTTGACCGTTGACAATGATCTCATTCAACGCATGGCTATCGGCAGAAAGGGAAATATCTAATGATTTATTTCCTGGAATATCGATAACGAATGAAACCGTTTTGTAACCGGGTGCCTCATAAGAAATGATATATCTACCAGCACAAACTTCTCCTAAAGAGAAATATCCGCTGGTGTCTGTCCTTGTGCCTTGATACGCCAAGATATGTCTGTGTGCTAAAAGGCCGGTATCCATGCCTGCACGAGCGGTGTCATCAGCTATATAAACAAGCACCTCTGACAAGGGTTGTTTATATAACCTATCCAGCACGTGTCCGCTAATAGTGTAAGCACACTTTTGCGCGTAACCGGCTGTTGATGCCATTATCAATGCATAAAATGATACCGTGGCCTGTATAAAACGAACCACGTTATATAATTTAGTAAATGAATCTCACTGCCAGGACGGCAATGAATTATTATAGAAGATAGCCCAACTCGGGTGGCCCTCTGAGCGAAACCGTATGATGTATGGAAGAATAACTAGAACAGTAATAAAGCACCGGGTAGCTGACATGCTTCAAAGAATGTTCAAAACAAAGGAGTTGCTTTTCAGTTGAGATAAAAGGGCCAAAGGCAAACCCAACAAAAGAGCAATGGGTATGTTTATTGCTTATAACGACCTCACCTTTTTTTAATACAGGATCAACAGTATCATGGTGATTAAATAGTGCATCATGCAAATATTCCTTGGGCATTACCCCTGCAAGGAATATCAGCATCATTATGCTGCTTACTATTTTAATTACTTTATCTCTCAAGCCCGTTTAAATTATTCAAAGGAATTTCCAATCTTTTTTATGTGGAAAATTGTGTTATCCTCTACAGCAAATATAAAACATAAATGCAACTTCGTTGCATTTATGTTTTCGCCCCCTTGTATCCCGTAATGCCGGTCGAAATAAACGTGTTCTCCGGGGCTTTGCTTGTATTAGGAATAATAGACCTTGTGGAATCAGAGAATAAGCATACTGCATCTGTATGAAGGCAGTGGTATAGTAGTGTGTCAAACAATAATCCACCGTAGGCTGGCCTGGAAATTACATTTGTGATTTCGGGTCAGCCCTGATTTTTTGCGATAAGTCAGGCAAGCAGGTAAACGCACCTGCGACCACTTATATGCCTATCGAGACTGCATTTGTTCATTGTGATCACCGTGAAGCGGCTCGCCTGAGAACGGAATGAGTGGAGCCGGCCGACGCCTTTACTGTCAGGGAGTAGGAATATGAAATGAGATGTGAATGAATTATCTTGCAATACCATGAGAAGAATAGAAGTGTCCTGCATTACGAAGACGGACAATGACAATCCGCATGAAAGGATATCCCATGTAGGAGGTAAACTTAAAGACACTTATTGGAAAGTACCGATATCAGAAGCTATACATAATATTGAAATGGGCTTTTTCAATTACTATGTGAGCAAAAACTGTACGGAAGTTGATCTGGTCATTTCTTCCCATAATGGAAGCAAATATCTGAAGACGACCAATGACAGCACTGAAACAAACAACTTGCTTGAATTGGAGCAATGTTCGATCAAGCATAAATAATTACCTTAGACTTTACTACCTTGCCCAACGTATTCATTACCGAAAACACCCTTATCATGAACAGCGTAGATGTAAATTATACGCATTTTATAAAAGCGTACGAAAGCAAAAATTTTGATAAGGCTGGCAATCTAGCCTTTGAAATATTGTCTATGTTGCCAGAGCATACGAATTCAATACCTGAGTCCTGGCAATATAACCTGTCACTTCTGTTTCAATTTCTGCATGAAACATCCTTTATCTTTAAGGCAGAGGATGATTTTTATGAAATGCTATCGACAATCAGCTTTAAGATCAAATCAAATCCCCACAGGGATTGGAAGACTATTCTTAGTTAAAAGTAGACCGAGCTGCTGCTGTCTTCCTTCCCACTTTACCTGTCGCATGAAGCAGGTAAGCGGATACATTCCTAAAGCAATTCAAAGACATAGCACGACTTTAGCCGTATTGTAAATATTAATAGGGTTTTTAAACGGTACTTTATTGATATGCAATGTCGTACATTGCCCCTTGATAGTTCCCCTCCTCGAAAAGCTACTCGTTTCTTACATGAAATTTTATCTCGCTTTATTTATAGCACTAACGCCGTATTTCGCATTCGCGCAAAAGCAAGGACAGCCTCTCGTTGATTCGCTGCTCACGGAACTTTCAAAGGCACGGGAGGA
>JAOQAP010000065.1 GCA_025963465.1 Flavipsychrobacter sp. | reverse complement strand
AGTTTTTATAGTATTTAAATGTTATCTGGTCCCATAATATGGCCACAGTAGTGATCATCACCGAATACGTGTAAACGAACACGATAAGGATAATGGCATACGGCCAGTTGATCTGCCCGGTAAGAATGAGGTATATGTAAAACAGGATACCAAGAAATTCTATGATCGGGGCCAATAATTCGAAAAAGAGGTGATATGGAAAAACGATCATACCCATACGGCCGTAGCGCGGATTGAATATGACTTTTCTATGGGTGCTCATCAGCTGGGCAAGACCACGGCCCCACCTTGCACGCTGGCGACCAAATACTTTGAGCGTAGTAGGTCCTTCCGTCCAGCAAAGTGTGACAGGAACGTATTTTACGGAATATTTCTTCTTATTGTCCTTCATGTACGCACCCATACGCGTAATGAGGTCCATATCCTCGGCGAGGGAAAGTGAATCGTAACCACCGGCCTTAATTGCAATTTCCTTATCGAACATACCCAGACCACCGGAAACGTTAGGTACCGCATTGATACGGTCCCAACCCATTTTACCCAGTACGAATGCCCTGATATACTCCATCTCCTGGAAACGCGGAAGGATACGACGCGGAGGACGTACCCTGATCATCAACCCTTCATCCACATCGCAGGAGTTAACCATACGCAGTGTGGCACCGGATGCTATTACTCTTTTATAATCTTCCTGTATCAGTACATCACCGTTCACTTCCTTTACCGTGCTGGTCTCTTCATCCATAAACGGCTTGATCAACTTGATCAGCGTATCCTTATCCAGGATACAATCCACGTCCGTACACAGGAAGTAGTCGAAAGTACAGATATTGATACCTGCGTTCGATGCATCTGCCTTACTCTTACCATTTACTTTATCTACGACTACCAGCTTATCATACGCCTGGTTGATAGATTTGAAAATTCTTTTGATCGGCTTACTGTTGATCTTCTGCATGTAAGCGTATTCCACTTCCACGAGTTCAAATTCATTGATCAGCTTTTCCAGCGTATCGTCCGTACTACCGTCGTTGATCAGTACCACCTCATACTTTGGATAGTTGAGCGTAAGCAGCGAGCGTACGTTTGAAATTATGGTAACACCCTCATTGAAAGCGGGTGCGATAACAGAGATACCGGGAGCTAATGGAGATTCGATGATGATGTTGTAATCAACAGATGCATTCTTCTTCATGTAGTTGCGGATAGCCGCAAGGGACATGCATGCAAGCAGACCGTATAGAAGCAACAGAGTAGTACCGTAAACGAATACAGCATACTGGTAAAATGTACCAATGATCTCCCAAAACGATCCGTGAGTAAAAAAGTCTACTATTACTTTCATGTTTATTTTTGGTTAGTTAAGAGGTAGTTGATTAAGTTGTGAGACTACCCAAGACTAAACATTCCAAAGTTTAGCACGCTTCATAAATTATATTTATGAAGCGCAAGATAAAAATAATATTCAATTATTGCAAAGATAATCGTTTCCTGCTACCGTTGCACTACGCTTATGCTATTTTATTGAAATGCGTTTTTAAATAAAAAATTAGTACTTGATCAAAGGATTAAGACAGTGTTTTATAATTAACTGGCTATCATCATTTGTTGTTTCCATCAGTTCATTCAATAGCATACGCGAGTTCTGAGTATTGTGCTTGATGATAGAACGAGCAGCATGCATCTGAATATCAAAGTTATACGAATATAAAAATTCATTTTTCAAAAAATCAAGGTGCTTGCCGGATGCTATACGGCCCAACGCCTTCAATATCTCTATCTGGCAATTGACCGGCTGACTGTTATATATTTCAACAAATCTATCTTCTGCCTGTTCCGCAGATAATTTTCCTAAACAATTTATTGCGCTTGCACGGAAATAGTGGTCTTTATTGCCCAAAAGCTCCATTACAGCAGGTATAGCTGTACGCTGGTCGTAATGCACGATCAGTTTCATACAAAAGGTAACAATACTCTTATTATTGGAATAGCTCACCCAGCGAGAGAAGTTAGGAATGGTAATATCCTTACTGGTAGTAATGATCTTGAACATTTCCAGCTGATCCCACGGAAGAATAGGCTCTGTAGCAATATCGAAGAATTTGAACGGCTCGTTCTTACTCAACTGGATATATGCATTACGGGAAGCGGCACGCAGTGTAGGATTACGGCTATTAGTGAGCGGCAACAGTGTAGAATCCGAGATAGGAATATCCATCTGGGTCAGTTCCACAATAGCTTTGATCTTGTTTTCCCACTTGAATGTGTTCAGCTTTTTGAACGAATCATCAAGCAGATTCATGTCTATGTAGAGTTTCCGGAGCAGGTCACCTACCTCTCCCCTGAAATTTTTACGATAACGGATCAGCACATCTATCAGTATCTGCCTTACAGCAGGCTTTTTGTACAACTTGTTATTGATGGCTGCCTTATCAAATTCTATCTCGTCAATAGGAACACCTTTATCAAGGTTCTCATTAAGCAATACCTGCTCAGTTATCAGGTCCTCTATCTTAGGGCTCAGATAAGCCAGTCTTTTCTGGTATACATAACCACGATACCTTTTTACCAGGATGACACAGTAAGATAGCAGTGTTGCCAATACTGCAACAAGGATAAGTACCAAAGCTATTTCTATAAAAAGCGGAAGCAGGCTGAACTGCTCATAGGCTTCGTATAAAAGGTCTAAAAGGTCATTCCACATGAGCTGATGCTATTTTTTTTTAGTAATGAACTGCGTTTTGCTATTTTTATTAGCCAGCAGTTTTCTTATCCTCGTCAATAATTCATCGGCCATTATCGGCTTCTTAATATATTCATCAGCACCCAAACGGAATGCCTCTGTAATTGTTTCTTCATTACCTACCGATGAAACCACCATAATACCTACATGGCGTTTCGATTCGTCGTTCCTGAGCTTACTTACCACCTCCAGGCCATTTGCATATGGCATCATCAGATCGGTGATCACAATGTCGTATGCGGCATGTTCCAGCATTTCAAACGCCTCTTTGCCATCTTTTGCAGTAAGTACATCAAAACCATCTTTATGCAGGATGTTTTTAATTGCCTTAAGCATTATATCGTCATCATCTATTACTAGTATATTTGGCATGCGTTATTAAACTAAAAGTTATGTCTGAGTTTTATAAGAAACGTAAAAGTATAGATATATATCCTAATTGACAAATATTGAATCATATTCAAAATACATCAATAATATTATAGCTTATAAATGGGAATTACCAGTATACAAATCTATTGCTTTCAATATATATACATGCTACGTATTTGCATTTAAAGGCAAAGCAAGATGAAAAGTAGTGCCTTTTCCTTCTTCACTTTCAAACCAGATATCCCCTTTGT
>JAOQAP010000088.1 GCA_025963465.1 Flavipsychrobacter sp. | reverse complement strand
TTTTTGTATTCCGGTGTCGCTGCTGTCCTTCCGTTGGTTGATTGCGGTTTTGATACAGGCTGTGGCGCTGCGACTACGTTAGGAGGTGTTACTCTTTGCCCGTTTATCGTGTTAGAAGGGCTTATCTGTGCAGGACGATACATTTTGATCACATTATTGTGCATCCTGGTGTTCAAGTTTGAAGAGTTGGTCAGTTTGTATACCTGTACCGGCTGATGTATTGTTTGCTGAACCTGTGTTACGTTAGGGCCGGTCACATAGGTTACATGATTGTTCTCGTAAGTATTGCGGATGTGATGCGTGTTCTTTATGATCGTTGAATTGCCACGTGGACCATACCAGTAATGATAGTAGTTGCCTGTGTACACGTATTGCGGAGGTATGAACACCCACCAGTCGTTAGGACAATAATAATCGGCTGCTTTTGCACTGAAATTGTAATCGGGGCTCAATGGCGCCCAGCCATAGTAGCCTTCCCCTTCTCTCCAACTTACCCATGCCGGTCCCCATTCGGAGCCGGGTATCCATAGCCAACCATAGTAATTGTCGTAGGTCCAGCGGCCATAGTGGAAGCAGGCCCATCCCCATTGGTAATCAGACAGCCACGTATTACCGTAATCGGTCATTACCCAATGACCATTAGTATAGTAAGGGCGGAAACTGGCATCTACATTTGGTGACCATACATAACCATACTTAGGGTCATCTATCCACTGGCCGTAAGGTGCAAGATTCTGATAAAAATCGTTGTAGGAGACATAAGTGTCCTCATACTGGGCATTTACCCTGGTAACGGGAGTACCAAAGATGAAGAAAACAACCAATGCCAATGCAACCAATATTCTGCTTTTGTTCATCTTAGTTCAGACTTTTAATGAGCTAACCTGTTTGCCCCAGTAGCAAAAATCATGCAACCAGAGGCAAACAGGGTGTAAATATAATATTAATAGTCTGTATTGTTAAAAAGCACTACATCCGCAACCTGCGCACATACCCTTGATAATCGCCCTATCCAGGTCAATATCTGTGGTAATGGTGATGGCCGCCCCTATGGTGGTAATGATGATAATGACCGTGCGGCGAACCGTACGGGACAACAATACAGGATGCGAAACCAATGGTTACCAATACAATGAGCGATAATTTCTTTAGCGTATTCATATCTTTTATTGTTTAGAACAATAAAATGTAGCTAAAGTTTAATGCCGGTAAATAGTTCAGGAAATCTTAACTAAGATCAATAGGTGCTATAATGATGCACCCAGAAACGACGACCACCGTAATTATTGCCATGGTGATAGTGATGATAGCGAACACCACGCCTGGAGTACCAATGCTTATAGGGCCGTGGCTGAAATACACAGGAAGAAAGTGACATTACAGATATTGCAATGATCAAAAATAAAAGTACTTTGCTTAGTGCGTTCATGTTTCTTTATTCTGACACAAAGAAAAGAAAATAAATGTAACAGTGTAATGTATTTGGACAAATAAATAGTGTTTTTATATCCTGGTTAATAAAAGGCGTAGAAAAAAATAAAATGACCACTTTATTATATCAGGTGTCCGTATTATCTTTGCGACATCTAAACAAGTAAAAATGCCCAAACCAATAAAACCAACCGGAAAGGATAAATCGATGCTGGCACTGCATTGCGTAGTATTTGCGATAGGCACAGCATTATCGTGGATGATGTATGACAAGCATGACGGACACTGGGCTTACCCATGGCCGGCATGGACGACTGCTGCATGGGCGCTTGCACTGTTAGGCCATTTCTGCATCGTGTTCACGAGCTTTGAAGATAAGGGTTATACCACTTATCGTAAAGAGCAGGGCTACGATTCATAATCTTTGAAACACGGTCTGTCTCTTTTATTTCCGTATTCATAATATTCTTTATATCCCTCATTTGTTTTCAAATGAGGGATTTTCTTTTTGTACGTCGGCAGGTTTCGTGGTGTCACGCAAAGGCGCAAAGACGCTAATTGGGGTGGGGCTGTTGGTTTTTTGAACAATTTAAGCTCGCTATGCCCGGAGTTTTTAGGATCGTGATCAGCTGAAATTTTGTTATCCGACTAATGTTTGGTGTGCGAAAGTGTTTTAGATGTAGCGACTTTATTTTATCAACTTACCTTAACTTTGCGGCGTAAACAGGAATTTTTCTTGCATTAGCGATAATGATAATTTAAATCATGAAAAAAACGCATATAGTTTTGTTGATATTGGTTGTTGCGGCACTTTCTGTGCTGGTAAGTGTTTTTGGTGATTTCAGCACCTATGAAACATTTGCATCAGCAACCACTAAACAGCCCGGCAAAAGCTATTATGTAATAGGGGTGCTGGCAAAGGACAAAGAGATGATCTATGACCCTAAAACGGATGCCAACCACTTCTCTTTTTACGCAAAAGACAAGGCCGGTAACCTGAACAAAGTGATCTTTAACGGTGAAAAGCCGAGAGATATAGAGAAATCTGAACAGATAGTGATGCTGGGCCACCTGGAAGGCGGTACGTTCCACTGCTCCAAGATACAGATGAAGTGCCCATCGAAATATAAGAAGGACATGGTGGCTGTGGGGAGCAGTAGCTAGATGCTGGATGCTGGTTTCTGAATGGGGTGGATGTAATGAATGAATAGTTATGAATAACGACTTAGCACTTACGACTTAAAATGGATACACAGTTCATAGGAGAGCATTTGTGGCCCGGGCAACTGGGTCATTTTTTTGTTATTACATCTTTTGTTGCTTCACTGGTCAGCTTCTTCAGCTATTTCAATGCCGCACGTACCGAAAATAATTTTACCACAAGCCGTAGCTGGCTGCTCATGGGCCGTGGCGGATTTATGATACACACTATTGCTATCATCAGCACCTTTGCCACACTCTTCTACATAATCACCCATCATCTTTTTGAGTATCACTATGCATGGGAGCATTCTTCCCGTTCACTACCCGGTAAGTACCTGTTGTCGTGTTTCTGGGAAGGGCAGGAGGGCAGCTTTATGCTGTGGACATTCTGGCACTGTGTGCTGGGCATGATAGTAATGCGCACCTCAAAGGACCTGGAAAGCCGTACCATGGCCATTATTGCCTTTGTACAGGTGTGCCTTGGCACTATGATACTGGGCATGTACTTCGGGCAGGACATAAAAGTAGGCAGCACACCGTTCATACTGCTGCGACACAGCATGCAGGGCGCACCTATATTCGCAATGCCTAACTACATGAACATGGTGCCTGACGGCAACGGGCTGAATGTACTGCTGCAGAACTACTGGATGGTCATTCATCCTCCTGTATTGTTCCTTGGGTTTGCTACTACACTTATTCCTTTTGCATATTGTATAGCGGCTCTATGGAAAGGCGATTATCAAAGCTTTGTAAAGCCGACAATAGCATGGTCATTATTTAACGGTGCAGTACTTGGTACAGGCATCATGATGGGTGGCGCATGGGCCTATGAGTCACTGAACTTTGGCGGCTACTGGGCATGGGATCCGGTGGAGAACGCATCACTGGTGCCATGGATGGTGCTGATAGCAGGACTGCACACATTGCTTATCTACAGAAGCACAGGCAGGGCACTGACGATCACGCTTATATTCCTGACACTTTCTCACCTGCTTATCTGGTATTCTACCTTCCTTACGCGAACAGGTATACTTGGTAAAACATCGGTGCATGCATTTACCGGAGATGGCGCAGCTCTGACCTATCACCTGCTTATAGTTATTGGTTTGCTGTTGCTTATTGCAATAGCAATGCTCGTGAAGAGATGGCGGGGCCTGCCAAGAATAAAGATAGAGGAGGAAACGTTGTCGCGTGAGTTCTGGATGTTCATAGGCTCTGTAATACTGTTCCTGGCATCTATACAGATCACTATTACCACATCGATACCTGTATGGTCGCCACTGGCCAAGTGGATGACCGGAAAGGACTTTGCCCCGCCTGCAGATCCGATGGCGCACTACAATAACATACAGGTGTGGGTGGCTATCATTGTAGGCCTACTATCTGCCACGGTAATGTACATGAAGTTCAAGAACACGAACGGCAAAACACTGGGCAAACAACTTGGCATTACAGCACTTATAGCGCTGGTGATGGCAGGACTGATAGGCTGGGGGCAGCGTATTACTACATGGCAGTATGATATCATGCTGTTCGCAGCCTGCTATGGTATTGTGGCTAATATCTACTATGGTATAGTGATACAGAAAGCGAAGTTCAAGAAGCTTGGCCCTTCGGTGGCCCATCTTGGATTTGCAACGGTTTTGCTTGGTATACTTATTTCTTCCTATAATAAGCAGGCGATTTCTTTTAATACTACCGGGGTGCCGTTCGATTTTAAGAAAGCTACAGAACAGGAAAACCTTAAAGAGAACAGGGAGAACGTGATCCTGTTTCATGGCGTGCCGGTAGCTATAGGCGAATATTTTGCTACCTATGTAGGTGACAGCGATGTGGCAGGTAAGGACAGGCGCATCTATTACAAGGTGTCGTTTGAAAAAAAGGATACCGTTACTCATAAGGTGGTGGAACATTTCATGCTGTACCCGGATGCCTTCATTAACCCTAAAGGGCAGGAGGGGATGAGCGCAAATCCATCGACCCAGCACTACTGGAACAAGGACATATTTACGTTCATTAACGGCGCTACAGATAAGAGCAGAGCGGATACGAGCAGCTATAAGAGCCATATAGTGAGTAATGTGGGTGATACCATATTTATGAACAATGGCTACCTGGTGTATAAAGGGCTAAGCAAGGATGTAACAGATGCCCGCTATGTGCCGCAGGAAGGCGACCTGGCTGTGAAAGCAAAGCTTACTGCATATAGCCTGGAAGGGGCGGTCAAGGACATAAACCCGATATACATACTGCGTGACAGGAAATACCTGACCTACATGGAGGATACGGTACAATCGCTGGACCTGTATGCAAGGTTCTCTAACCTTATCATCAAAGGACAGGACTCCACATCTGTAGAATTAATGATCAGGCAGACCGATCCCAAGGATGATTATATAGTGCTGAAAGCATTGCTGTTCCCGTACATCAATGTGCTCTGGCTGGGTGTGCTTGTGATGGTATTTGGGTTTTTTATCAGCCTGGGGGACATACTTTCACGTAAAGGGAGTAAAGAGCTTGGAATTAAAAGTGTTTAATTTCGCCTACAATTGTTAAGAATTCACCCCATTTTTATAGGAAATAATTTTATTTTACTTACTTTTAGCTTTTCCAGATAATTAAAAATTATAATAAAATATGAGCTTTAATAAGAGTTTCATTTTGAAATGCATGTTGGTACTTGCAATAATGCCATTTACGACTGCTTTCGCTATTGAAAAAACAACGGAGATAGAGACGTTTATCAGGAAGGTAAAGGAGACCAATAAGTTTGTGGAAGTGAATAATATCTGGTCCACAGATAATAATGCAAATAAACAAGAATTACTGGAAAAAGTAGAGCGTGTGCAAACACTCACTATTGACTATGCAAATGTAGCATCACTGGTAGAAAAAAAGACAATGGCGATAAGCCTGGCCGTACCAGCTATAGGTAGCGGAAGCTATACAATAGACCTTGCGCGTTATGATTTCTTCACAAGTGATTTTGAGCTACACGCAATGGGTGCAAACAATGCAGACGGAAAAGTAGATTATACTCCCGGCGTGTATTACAGGGGCGTTGTGAAAGGCATACCGGGATCACTGGCCGTATTCTCTTTCTTTAATAATGAAGTGTATGGCATATTCTCTATACCGGGTGAAGGCAATTATAATCTTGTTGCGAATACATTAATTGGCAACTATTATGACAACCCGCACTATATATTGTTTAACGACAAGGACCTGAAAATAACCCAGTATGCACCAAAATGCTATACCGACGAATTGCCGGCACATGCAGGTGACGAACCTAATGGCATTGTGTCTCTTACGAAGGTGGGTAACGAAGTTTACAATAGCTGTACGCAGGTGAATGTATTTGAAGTAGGGGATTATGCTATGTACCTGACTAAAAGCAAAAGCGTAACTAAAGTAGCTAACTTCCTTACATCATTGTTCAATAACCAGAGTGCGATATACAGGAATGAAGGTATAATGATCAACCTGAAATACATGCAGGTAGACTCTACAACAGATGCCTACCAGAAGATCACTACTGCTTCGTCAGGGCCATTCCTGGATACATTTGGTAAGGTGACACAGAGTACATTACACGGCTGTGATCTTGCGCTCCTTGCTTCTACAGCGCTGAATGGCGGCTATGGCGCTCTTGGTGGTGTGGCTTGGCTGCAATCTATGTGCAGCAAGTATAATAGTAAGTCTTTCTTTGGCCCTTACGGTTTTGTGGACCTGGACAACAGCAGTACCGCAGTTAAGTTCCCGACCTACAGCTGGGATGTGGAAGTGCTGGCACATGAGATGGGCCATATAGTAGGATCACCGCATACCCACGCCTGTGTTTGGAACCCACCAACAAGGAAAACGGCTATTGATGGTTGCTACACACTGGAAGGAAAATGCTCTATGCCTGTACCACAGTATCCTGCAGCGGGTGGTACTATCATGAGTTATTGCCATCTTACAAGCACGGGTATCAATTTCGCCAACGGATTTGGTGATCAGCCGGGTGATACGATACGGTATTTTATTAATAAGAAATTCTCCGCAACCTGCGGCAGCTTGTATACGCCGACAGTGAATGCCATAAGCATAGCAAACAGGACACTGACCGCTAACAGGGAGTGTACAGATATGACATCTGCAACTACGTACTACTGGTATGATAACAACACTGCTGACCAGGCAGATGATACGCTGGTGTTGATAATAAAGAAAAACGGCAATTCATTTGGAGACCTGAACACGACCGGCTTCGATGTGATGACCGGTACCATCACAGGTTACGGAACAGGTCTAGGATATTCTGTAGGGTTTAATCCCAGCCTTACCACACTGATGTCGGGTACAACGAGTATACACCGTTACTGGAAAGTGACGACACCAACAGAACCAACATCGGCTGTTAATGTCCTGTTTCCGTTCATGGCAACAGATACTTCTGATGTAAATGGTACAGTGCCGGGCGCGGCGCCTATATCGGGCTACATACTCTACAAAACAGATGCTACGGTAGATCCTGACCCAACAAAGAATGCACTGAAAGATGCTACAAGTGGTGTAACACTATATGCAAACGGAGGCTCAGCGTCGCCTACCAGCTGGACCGCATCTACATTAGGTACAATGAATATTGCAGAATTCCAGACGACAACATTATCAGGCGGCGGCTCTCTTATTTATACCTATAAGAGCACAGGCATAGGAAACATAAACGAGGTGAATACCAATGTATATGTTTATCCTAATCCTTCGCACGATAACTGGTCTATATCTGTATCGAAAAACAATGGCAAGGACCTGTCCTTTAAATTATATACTGTAGATGGTAAAGTGGTAAGGTCGCAGACATTGAAGAGCGACAGCATCAATACTGTAAATGGTCAGAACCTGCAGGCAGGTATGTATTTCTACAAGATAGTAGGCCTTGATAATGTATATACGGGTAGCGTGATAAAAGATTAATTGTACTGAATTTGATAATTGAATGGGTGCCTGTATGGCACCCATTTTTTTTGGTGGAAGCTGATATTTCGCAAATCGGGAATTGCCTCCAATACGATGGAGTCAGAGAGTGCAGCCGAACAAAAAAGAAGACCCGACCAAAACAGGAAAATATAACTAAAGCGTTAGTCGATATCTTTGATTTTCTTAATTTTGCACTATGAAAAACAATGATGTTTCCACCTCAGACTTTAATTCTGAACTAAAAATGAAGAGTTTTAAAGTTTACCAGGTGGATAGCAATGCCAGTGGTCACAGGTATAGTCGAAAAGACTTTTACAAAATCAGCCTGACTTCGGGGGAGTATATTTTTCATTATGCGGATAGGAGTTTTAAAACGGATGGGCCTATTTTATTTTTTGCCAATCCTCGTATTCCTTACTCCTGTGAGATCGTTACACCAACAATTGATGGCTACGCTTGTCTTTTTACCGAAGACTTTCTGAAGTTGAGCGCCCGTTCAGAAAGCCTCCTGCAATCGCCTTTATTTAAAACCGGCGGCACCCCGATCTTAAACTTAAGCAAAGAGCAGCAAGAATCTATCAGTACAATCTTTCAGAAAATGATCGCAGATCAGGATTCCAGTTATGCTTTTAAAGATGAGTTGATACGCAATTACATCAACCTGATCATCCATGAAGCGTTGAAAATGCATCCGTCGGAAAACCCACCTAAACATAGTAATGCCGCTGAGCGAATTACCTCTGTTTTTCTCGAGTTGCTGGAACGGCAATTCCCTATTGAAAGTACAGAACGTCCTTTGGAATTAAAAACGGCACAAGATTTCGCAAAAATTTTATCCGTTCATACCAACTATCTAAATAGTTCGGTAAAAGAAGTGACCGGCAAACCGACTACTGCACATATTGCGGAAAGGATAATCAGCGAGGCAAAAGCACTCCTGCAGCATACAGATTGGAACATAGCTGAAATAGCTTATGCCCTTGGCTTTGAATATCCTACCTACTTTAATAACTTCTTTAAAAAGAAAACAGGATACATACCTAAGTCAGTAAGAGCTGCCAATCTTTGATATTTATACTTTTTCCTTTGTTTTTCGTTATTTCTACATTGAATCTATCAAGATCTTTGCATCATGATTTAGGATAACAAATAACAAAAGTATTATGAAACACATATCAATTGGGGGGCTTGAAGTCTCCCGCCTGGGGCTTGGCGCGATGTCAATGTCAGGCTATTACAACATTGGTTCGGGCAGCGATACAGAGTCTATTCGCACAATCCATCGGGCGCTTGATCTGGGTGTTACACATATCGACACTGCGGAAATTTACGGACCATACACTAACGAAGAACTCGTTGGCCGTGCCATCAAAAATCGTCGAGGTCAAGTTGTGTTGGCAACGAAGTTCGGCATTGTCTCGCACGCTGGCGGCGGCCCAGGTGTTCTTGATAGCAGCCCATCGAATATCCGTGCTGCAGTCGAGGGTTCATTGAAGCGGCTAGGTACCGACCATATTGATCTGTACTATCAGCACCGAGTTGACGCGAACACTCCTATAGAAGACACAATCGGCGCATTGGCCGGGCTTGTTGCCGAAGGCAAGATCCGCTATGTCGGACTATCTGAGGCAGGCCCTGACACAATCCGCCGTGCGCATGCTGTGCATCCAATTGCAGCATTGCAAACCGAGTATTCCTTATGGACGCGTGATCCTGAGGTCGAACTGTTACCTTTACTGCGCGAACTGGGTATTGGGTTTGTACCTTACTCGCCACTCGGTCACGGCTTTCTCACCGGCGACATCAAATCACCTGATCAACTTTCTGATGACGACTGGCGTAAGACAAACCCACGCTTCACCGGTGAGAACTTTTTTAAGAATTTACGCATTGTTGATGAAGTCAAGGCTGTAGCTGTTGAGCTAGAAGCTACCCCGGCGCAAGTGGCTTTAGCCTGGTTGTTCTCCAAAGGCAATGATATAGCCCCGATTCCCGGGACCAAGCGTGTAGCCCGTGGGAGGAGAATATCGCAGCTGACCAACTTGAACTGAATTCCGGCCAACTCGAGCGACTGAATAACCTAACACCTGCAGTTGGCGAACGCCATGATGAGGGGAATATGGCCGCGGTAGACCGCTAATCTAAAAGATGAAGAAAGGTAGCAGAATTCGAACACAGGAGAATGAGACTTTTAGTGTCTGAAGCTACATTATATCGGGAATAAAAAAACGCAACCAATAGTGGTTGCGTTTTTTTATAGTTATACTATAATGTAATTATTGTTCTTCTACTTCGCCGGGGCCTGACTGCTGCTGGAGCATTTCTTTAACCTTTGGCGCCATGAGCTGCATGCGCTCATAGAGTTGTTTTGCCATTACTGAATCTCCGCACTGGTATGCAGTGCTGCTGAGCGATTGCAATACGTTGAACTGCTGCCTTACTTCATCACCCATAGCATTCTTGCTATTGTCAGACAATGAGCTAACCCAGTTAACGTCATCTTCTGCGTTCTTAGCTATCTTATTAGTGATGATATGCGCTTTATCAAATGCACCAGCACGATAGTATGCAGCGGCGAGGAAGTAGCCAGTGTAATCATACCAATACGATTGTTCTGTGATACCTGCAACCACTTTATCCAATACCTGTACAGCCTTGTCCTTTCTGCCCTCTGCTACCAGCTGGTTTGCAAGGAAAGATGCATCCATACGATAAGTAACAAACTCATGACGGTTAGGCTCATCGAAATAAACATCAGTTCTTTCAGCACCGCCCCAAACGAATTTGTTCATGAACATATCATAGCTCTTCTCTGTATTTATAGAGCCAAGCAGCTGTGTATTTACTTTCTGCACCTCGGTATACTTGTAAGGCATAAGGCGGTAAACCAGTCCTTCCATGTGCATGTATTCTCCTGTTCCACCATAATCTCCCTGACGAAGGCCAGCATCAAAATACAGCGGGCGTTTCCAACCCTGGCTGGCAACGGCAGCTATGATGTTCAGAACAGCCAGATCGTTTTTGAAAGCTGTTGTTTTAGGATATACAAACTTCATGTCGGTAGATATATGCCCTGTATCAGAAGCTGCCAGCATACCGTTCTTTACCAGCTCGTCCCTTGTGAGTGACTGTACAAAGAAATTACGTGTAGGCATGTAGTTCATCTGATCTTCACCTCTTGAGCCCATGTTTGCAGGGTCGTGGCTGTTCATGAAATTACAGATGTCTGTAAGATTGAAGAACTTATCTGCGGGTAATTGAGGGTTTTTGTTGTAGCCGATATAGTTATGATGGTCGCCTATGTAGTCATCTTTCTTCCAGATCATAGGCACTGCATCAGCATCATTCACGCGATAGTTGAGCTGGTCAATGTACCAGTCTATACCCAGGAGCGATGTGTTGATGATACGTACATCCTTTCTGAAGCCTTCTACCTCCTGGGCATACCATAGCGGGTAGGTCTGGTTGTCACCGAAAGTGAACAGTACCGCATTTGGCGCGCAGCAGGAAAGTGTGTTGTGTGCTACAGCAGAAGCCAATGTTTTGTGAGAACGGTCGTGATCTTTCCATTCTACCTTAGCCATAAGCGTAGGAACTGCAATAAGAGAAAGGGCAGTAGCGCCATAAGCGGCAGCAGGTGTTTCTGTAAGCTTTTTGAACCATTGATGCACCATGAGTACGCCAAGGCCTATCCATATTGCGAACGTATAAGTGCAACCCGCAAATGCATAGTCACGCTCACGTGGCTGCAGTGGTGGCATATTCAGGTCGATACCAATAGCAATACCTGTAAAGAAGAATAGTGTGGCAATGATGATGCCGTCTTTCCTGTTACGATTGAACTGGAATACAAGGCCTAATATACCCAGTATGAACGGCAGGAGATACAGTTTGTTGTGTGCTGCATTAGCGTTTGTTTCCGGACCCATCTGGCTGAGATCGCCAAGGCCACGCATCTTGTCGATGAATGGTATGCCGGATATCCAGTTACCACCATGAGGATCTACCTGGCCTTCTACGTCATTCTGACGGCCTGCGAAGTTCCACATGAAGAAACGGAACCACATCCAGTTCATCTGGTAGCCAAAGAAGTACTTCAGGTTATCTATACTTGTTGGCTCATCATTCTTGCCAAGGCCAAGGAAGTTGCGATAGAAATTGACATGATTAGGATCGTTAGAATCGTAGATACGCGGGAATATATGGCTCTGGTTCACACCGTTCTGGTCTGTACCATAGATCACATCTGTTTTCTTACCTACAATCTGGTAGTGATCTTTACCATCTATTTTGGTCTGCGTGTACAGTTTTTTAGACGTATCGAGCGCTGTATAGTTACTGGTGAAGTAAGGGCCATAAAGCAATGGCTGCTGACCGAACTGTTCACGATTCACATAATCGAGGAAGCTGATCGGGTTGTCAGGATTGGTCATGTCGATCGGCACATCAGCGCGTGACCGGATAATGGCTGATAAATAGCTACTGTAACCGATAATGATGAAGATGATGCACAATACACCTGTATGCAGCAACTGCATATTTTTCTTCTTTGCAAAGCCCAACAGGAATACAAGCAGGCCGGCAATAATAAGCAGGAATATTATAGAACCTGTATCGAAAGGCAGGCCAAAGCTATTGGTGAACATGATATCGAAACCGGACGCAATACGCGGGATGTATTGAATAACGCCAAACTGAACGAATGCCAGCAATACACAACCTGTTAAGAAAGCAATGATAGTGCCTTTGGTTGTAGCCTCGTAGCGCTTGAAATAGTAAACCATGGTAATGGCAGGTATCGTCAGCAAGCTCAATAGGTGAACGCAAACAGACATACCAATGAGGTAGGCTATAAGAACCAACCACCTGTCGGCATGCTTGTTATTGGCCACATGCTCCCATTTCAGTATAGCCCAGAATACAATAGCTGTAAAGAAAGAAGATGTTGCATAAACCTCCGCTTCCACAGCAGAGAACCAGAACGTATCAGAGAAAGTATAAGCCAGGGCACCTACAAGGCCTGAACCTATGATAATAGCCAATTGTGAACCGTCTGGTTCTGCATCGCCGCTGACAGTCAGCTTTTTAGCAAAGTGGGTGATGGTCCAGAATAGGAACAATATGGTAAGTGCACTCATTGTAGCCGACAATGAGTTGATGAACCAGGCCGCAGTAGTAGATGGGCCACCTGTAAGCGCCTCGCCACCGGAAAAGAGGGCGAAAAACCTCTGTAACAGCATAAAGAACGGAGCGCCCGGGGAGTGACCTACTTCGAGTTTATAAGCGCAGGATAAGAATTCACCACAGTCCCAAAAGCTGGCTGTAGGCTCCATAGTTTTCAGATAAACGATTAAAGCTATCCCACCTGTAATCCAACCGACAAGGTTGTTGATTTTGCGATAATTCATGATATATTATTAGTAAGGCGACAAAAATAACAAAAGTTGCCAGTTTACAAGGTTTTTTACCCGATAGTTGAGTTAATTATTGTGAACGACTGAAATACCCGTCATGTATAGGGTTGAGCGTGTATATATATAATGTTTGCTGTGTTTCTAAACAAGCAGGTTATTGAGATTTTTCAATTGATCGGGGAGGAGTACCTGAGCGAGTTGTACATCGGGTATATTCTTTAACTCATTGACAATATAAAGGGCGTCTTCTTCTGCATTGCCGGTTTGTATGAGCCATAAATAATCCATATGTTTTGTTTCCGGCAGGAGGGATTCGGAACCATCTTTTAATTTATATAACAGGTATTTATTTGTGCTGTTCGGCAGGTCGTACTGATATATAGGAAAGTTATACGCTTGTTCGTTCTTCTGTTTGTCCTTTTTGCGGAGCAGGATATTCTTTTGTTCCGGGTCGCGGCCAAAATTTATCTCGAAGTGATTGTTGAGTATCCAGCAAAAACGATACCCCGGCTGGGCAGAAGCAATACCTATCATGGCGGTATCTTCAAAGAAGCCGTCGCTTGTAGCGTCCATGTCCAGTACTAATTTCGCCATGGTATCAAAAATAACTAATAAAAACAACTTCGTAAGACGGGAAAGACATTATATTTTTCGTTTGGAATGAATGGGCCGTATTTTCAAATACTATGCGTACTTTTCCTGTAAATTATACAACTATGATTGGTGGCTATATTTTATTGGGAATACTGGTATTAGCTGTATTCATGAGTTTCGTTACAGTGCAGCAGGGTAATGTGGCTGTTATCACGGTTTTCGGCAAGTTCAGAAGGGTGATACGCCCGGGGTTGAATTTTAAGATCCCGTTTATAGAGCAGATTTATACCCGTATATCTTACCAGAACAGGTCTATGGAATTGAAGTTCCAGGCAATATCGCAAGACCAGGCCAATGTATACTTTACCGCCATGCTGCTTTACTCAGTGCTTAATGAAGAAAGCAATACTATAGAGAATGTTGCCTTTAAATTTGTGGATGAGCGTAGCTTTATGCAGGCGCTTATAAGGTCTGTAGAGGGCGCTGTGCGGGCATTTGTAGCTACGAAGAAACAATCGGAGATATTGCTGTTGCGCTCTGAGATCATATTTCATGTAAAGGAGCAACTGGACAAACAACTGGAAGGGTGGGGCTATCACCTGATGGACCTGCAGATAAATGATATCAATTTTGACGAAGAGATACTAAGGTCTATGTCCCGTGTGGTTGCATCAAACAATCTGAAAGCTGCTGCGGAGAATGAAGGACAGGCATTGCTGATCACCAAAACGAAAGCCGCTGAAGCAGAAGGTAATGCAATAAAGATATCTGCTGACGCAGAGCGTACGGCAGCACAAATGCGTGGAGAGGGTGTGGCCCTGTTCAGGGAAGAGGTGGCTAAGGGTATAGCTACAGCGGCCAAGGAAATGGAGTCGGCCAACCTGGATGCGTCCTATATTTTATTTTCTATGTGGACAGATACGCTGAAACACTTTGCTGAATATGGGAAAGGGAATACTATATTCCTTGACGGATCTACCAATAATTACCAGCGCACCATGCAGCAATTAATGTCTACCTTGCAGGGCTTTGACCCTAAAAAAGACAGCTAAGATAATAGTGGTCAGGAAGGTAAAAACAGGTATGCCGGATCTGTGACGTGAACGGCCCTATTTACTAATAATGATCAACTTTTTATTTTTTATTTTTAATTATTTACTAATTATTTTTGACTTTTAATTACTGAATTAAGCTAAAAGAAGTTTCATGATCGATGTTTTGTTGGGCCTGCAATGGGGAGATGAAGGCAAGGGTAAAATCGTTGACTATCTCGCCGAAAAGTATGATATTATTGCAAGGTTCCAGGGAGGGCCTAATGCGGGGCATACATTGTATGTGAACGGGAAGAAGGTTGTTCTGAGAACGATACCTTCCGGCGTATTCCAGCCTCATTGCCTTAACCTTATAGGTAATGGCGTAGTAATAGACCCGGTGTCATTGCAACAGGAGATAACACAGCTGATACCTTTACAGCCTGATGTTGTGAAGAGACTATTCATATCGCACAGGGCACATTTGATATTGCCTACGCACAGGGCGCTTGATGCGGCTTCTGAAGCAGCAAAGGGTGAAGATAAAATAGGATCTACACTGAAAGGTATAGGACCTGCGTATATGGATAAGACCGGCCGTAATGGCCTGCGTATAGGAGATATACTTAGTAAGAATTTCAAAGAAAAATACAATAAGCTTACTCAGAAGCACGTGCAGATGCTGCGCCAGTATGGGCAGGAGATAGACTGGGCCGCATGGGAACAGCCGTTTTTTGAAGCATGCGAATATATACGTGAGCTGCAGATCGTAAATTCGGAATACTGGATCAACAACCACCTTAAAGCGGGTAAGCGAGTGCTGGCAGAAGGCGCGCAGGGAAGCATGCTGGATATAGATTATGGTACGTATCCTTTTGTGACGTCGTCTAACACTACGGCTGCAGGCGTATGCAACGGACTTGGTGTAGCACCATCAACAATAGGTGAAGTGTATGGCATTACCAAGGCTTACTGTACACGTGTGGGCAGTGGTCCGTTTCCAACAGAGCTGAATGATGCGACTGGAGAAGAGCTGAGAAAAGTAGGTAATGAATTTGGTGCAGTGACGGGGAGATCGCGCCGCTGTGGATGGATAGACCTGGTAGCACTGAAGTATACTGTAATGCTGAGTGGTGTTACGAAACTAATTGTTACCAAGGCCGATGTAATGGATAATTTTAATCCTGTGAAAGCTGCAGTGGCATATATTGCTGATGGCAAGGAAACGAAAGAATTTCCTTACGATCTTTGCGATATGACCATTGAGCCTGTTTACGAATCATTTGCCGGCTGGGATGTGCCAATAGGTACTTGTACCCAGTATAGCGATGTACCGCAGGTTTTCAAAGACTATGTTCGTTTTGTAGAGCAATATTTAGAGACGAAGATCGCTTACATTTCTAATGGTACCGGTCGCGATCATTTGCTTTCTATTCCTTAGAAAAAAAATTATGTTTTTTCAGGCCAAGAAAAATTTGGCAATGTCACTAAACTATTAAAATTTTACGGTAACAAGAATGAGCGCAATGAAAAATACGGAGAAAAAAACCGCAACCAAAAAGACCGCTAGTGTAAGCGCAAAACCGGCAGCAACAAAAGCATCTTCTAAAGCGAAGAAAGCTGACATTGATGAGGATGATGATCTGGACGAAGAGGCGACAGCAACCCCGTCTAAAAAATCGGCGCCGAAGAAATCAGTAACCGCAACAGCAAAGAAGAAAAAAGCGGATGATGATGACGACGATGATGATCTCGATGAAAAGCCGGCAAAGAAATCAGCAGCGAAAAAGAGCGCAGGCAAGAAGAGCAAAAGCGACGATGACGATGATGATGATGACGATCTTGATGAAGAAGATGACGACTTTGGAAAAGAAGAGGAAGATGAATTTGACCT
>JAOQAP010000036.1 GCA_025963465.1 Flavipsychrobacter sp. | reverse complement strand
GCTGTGAAGCGTGTTGAATGTACATTTCCAGCCTTCTTCCCATAGCTGCATCATCTGTTCCCTGGTCAGTGCCTCATGCTCAAATTCGCCATCGCGTTTCCGGTCAGGCTTCTCCCCGTCAGTCGTCAGGAAATCTGTCCACCGGCTGATCATATTTCCCCGCATATGCTTTACTATGTTTACCACACTGTTGCTGTCTTCGTTGGCCTGCCAGTTTAGTTCCTGCTCGTCTATCTGCGCCATTGCCTTTTCCGCAAGCTGTTTGTAGGTAGTGAATTGCCGTATTGCGCTGTTTAAATATTGAAGACTCATCGTTACTGTTTATGAAGTTATTGTATTTGTTTATAAATATCCGGCCTGCCAATTTCCATTATTCCCCCTGGGTTTTTACAGGCGGTAAAGCCAAACTGCTCATAAAGGCCGTGCGCATCTCTTGTTGCAAGTTTAATGCCGCGTAACCCTTTTACCCAATCCAGGTTAAATATCAGCTCCATCATTTTCTTACTAATTCCTTTGCCTCTGTGAGTTTCTTCCACATATACATCAGCCAGGTAGCCAAACACTGCATAATCGGTGATCAACCTTGCATAAGCCACTTGTTTACCATCTAACAATGCTCCTATGCAGAAAGAATTGTCGAAAGCCGCCTTTACAGTTTCGAAAGGAATGCCCTCGCACCAGTATGCTTTTTCAGTAAGCCATTTGTGTACCTCATGAACATTCATTAACTGCTTATCTGTGGTTATTATATATCCGTTATAGTCTACAGTCACTGGTACAGGAATTTTAAATTACATAATTCCATTTGTGTGGGTCAGGCTCTACGCCTTTACGTATATCCAATAGTGCTTTTTGCAGCTGGTACATTATTGCATCGGGCTCCACGTAGCACTTATATTCTTTATGGCCTATGGCTATTATTTCTATAGGCGCTACTACAGCAGCAGTTCCTGCACCAAATGCTTCTATGCGTTTACCTTCTTCAAATGCTTTTACCAGCTCGTGGTAGCTCACATGTCTTTCCTCAACTACTATTCCTTTCTCCCTTGCTATAGTGAGTAATGTATCTCTTGTTACACCATCCAGTATTGTTCCCGATGTTTGCGGTGTTACCAGCACATTATCATAATAGAACATCGCATTCATAGTTCCCGATTCTTCTATGAACTCATGATGTACGCTGTCAGTCCACAATACCTGGTCGTAACCTGCATCACGCGCCTGTTGGGTGGGGTAGAATGCCCCGCCGTAGTTACCACCACACTTTGCAGCGCCCGTGCCGCCTGCCGCTGCACGTACATAGGTCGTTTCTACTTTTACTTTCAACGGCTTGGTGTAGTAGGCAAATGCAGGAGAGGCCACCACCATAAATAAAAACTCATCTGATACCTTTACACCTATCCTGTCCTCCGTTGCTATCATGAACGGACGTATGTATAGCGATCCGTCCTCTTCTTTTGGCACCCATTCTGCATCCAGCTGCACCAGTTGGTGTATCGCGTCTTTAAACAGCTTTTTAGGCACATGTGGCATACACATACGGTGCAGCGACTTAGAGAAGCGGTCATGGTGCTTGTCCATACGGAAAATGTTGATCTTTCCATCAGCCATCACGAAGGCCTTCATGCCTTCAAATACTGTTTGTCCGTAATGCAGGCACAGTGCCAGCGGGCTCAGTGTCAGGTCATGAAATGGTACTACCTGTGCATTCTGCCACTCACCGTTTTTGTATTCGGCTATGAACATGTGCTCCGTTGGTATTTTACCGAAGGGTAATGACTTGGTGTCTGTTACTTTTCTTTCGGCCTGTTCGGTAATTGAAATGGTGTGTTCCATACAATTGTTGTTTTTAAATGAACATTATTATTCTACAGCGGCACTTTCAGGGAAAGCCGCAGTTTCAGGTACTTCTTCTTTTGTTGTTTCTTTATGCTGTTGCCTGTAGCCCCTGTTCACCAGGTACACGCTTATGGCTATTGTTGCAAAGGCCAGCCCTGTATATATGTTCAGGTCTTCTTTCATGAACAGGTAGCCGGCGATTACTGCTATCAACGGATTTACATATGCATATAGTGTGGCGATGCCTATTGGCAATACGCTCAATGTATACATATAAGCGGCATATGCCAGAGCCGATCCGAATATGATAAGGTATACCAGTGCCAGGATACCGTCCCGGTTCCACAATTCCATACCCTGGTAGTTATCAATGGCTGGGCTCATGATAAGCATGAATATACCACCAAAGAATAGCTGCATGCCCGAGTTCAGGAAAGGGTTCACCGGTGCAATATGCTTTTTGTTAACCGTGCTGCCAAATGCCCATGAGACTGTAGCAAACAAAGTGGCAGCTATACCACCAAGGTAAGCTGGTTGGGTCATCTCCGCTATATTATGCCTGAATATCAAAGCCACGCCGCATACGCCAAGTAGCAACCCTATACCTATGGTCAGGTTGAAATGATCTTTCTTAGACGCCAGTAAATTGAACAGCACAGCAAACAGGGGCATCATAGCACAGAGCAGGGCAGCTATTCCGCTGGGAATAAATTTCTCTCCCCACGATACCATTCCATTTCCTAATGATAGCATCAGGAAGCCAACCAGCATTTGCCGCAACAGGTTTTTCGAAGAAAGGTCTTTTTGTTTGTTTACGGACAAGGCAACTCCCATCAATATAATTCCCGCAATGGCTTGCCGAACTCCGGCAAACAAAAATGCAGGGTAGTGCATTACCCCAACCCTTATGGCCAGGAAAGTAGTGCCCCAGACTATGCAAATGAAAATTAATGAAACGTATGCCTTTGTATGTTTTGTCATCTTATTTATAGCTGAGCTACCGTCTTTGGTTCCTCTTTCTTACGACAATGAAAATGGCTTCATCATCATTACGGTACAAAATTCTATAAATTTTTTAGAACAAAACAGATACAATTTCCATAATTTTGACCATAACAGTTTTTTTATGAAAACAATCTCGAAAGGTAAAAGCGATCACATATACCTGCGGATAGCAGAGATGATAGAGCAGCAGATAATGGATGAAGTGCTGAAGATCGGCGATAAACTACCGTCTGTTCGTCTCCTGAGCAAAGAACATGCGATCAGCGTCAGCACTATACTTCAGGCATATTATCATCTGGAAGGAAAGGGCTTGATAGAGTCGCGTCCGCAGTCCGGTTACTATGTGCGTTTCAATCCGTCCCGTTTTCCACGGAAGATAGAAAAAAGCAATCCGCTGCAAACAGTAAAGGCTAAAAACGTAGAAGCGATAATAGGAGAGGTATACGATGATTTTGCCATGCCAGGTGTTACACGCTTTTCATTGAGTGTTCCTGCTCCTGAGATATTGCCACTGGCTCGGCTCAACAAATCAATGATACAGGCGATCCGTGATCTGCCCGGTAATGGTACATCATACGAGCTTCTGCAGGGTAATGAGTTGCTGCGCCGCCAGGTCGCGCGCTGGTCCATGCACTGGGGCGGGCATCTGCAGGCCGATGATATTGTAACCACAGCCGGCTGTATGAATGCCATCTCCTATTGCCTTATGGCCATCACAAAGCCGGGCGATACCATTGCCGTCGAGAGTCCTGTTTATTTTGGTGTGCTTCGTTTCGCACAGAGCATTGGTCTCAAAGTACTTGAGCTGCCTACCGACCCTGATACAGGCGTAGATCCGGACGATGTACGCAAGGCATTGCAGAAGCATGATATCAAAGCCTGCTTCTTCGTTACCAATTTCAGCAATCCCCTTGGCTATTGCATGCCCGATGAGCAGAAGGAAGCGTTGGTGAAACTGCTGTCAAAGCACGGCGTACCACTTATAGAGGACGATCTCTATGGCGATGTGTATTTCGGAAAGACAAGGCCTAAGTCCTGTAAATCGTTTGATGAGGAAGGTAATGTACTTTGGTGTGGTTCAATATCCAAGACTCTCGCGCCTGGCTATAGGGTAGGCTGGGTGGCTCCTGGCAAATACAAGGAAAAGATAAAGCGACTGAAATTATATCATAGTATCACCAATGCTACTGCACAGCAGGCAGCCATAGCCAGTTTTCTTGCATCAGGCAGGTATGAATACCACCTGAGGAAACTAAGGCAGACCCTGCACTCCAACAGTCTCCAGTTCACCCGTGCCATCGGTGAGTACTTCCCCGAAGGCGTAAAGCTTACCAACCCCAAAGGCGGCTTTATACTTTGGGCAGAGCTGGATAAAAATATAGATACCTACCAGCTATACAGGGAGGCCATACAGCACAAGATAAGTATAGCCCCGGGCACAATGTTCACCCTGCAGGAGCGTTACCAGAACTGTATGCGTATCAGCTATGGCATGCAATGGACACCTGAAGTAGACAGGGCTCTGAAAAAGTTGGGTAAATTGGTAAAAGAAATGATGTGATCTCCCGTTTTTAGAAATATAGTATTAAAAATCACATTTGCAAATGAATTTATACACAAATGTGTGTAGAAGTAGATATATAAAAGTGATTAAATAATTATGTTTTCTGAAAAAAATGGTAGATTGTGCCTTGTAAATATACCTAATCAGCTAACTTCAAAAAAACAAATAACATGGACGAGTCAAAAATGATCAAAGCATATTGCCTGAAAACAAAAGAAAAAAACGTTCCTATGCAGGACGCTGTTATAACTAAGACTGCTAAAGGCGGTTATATGGCAGGCGGCCACGATGGCAAAGGAAATAAGATGGCAGCTATCATGAGCGAAGCCAAGGCACTGCAGGCTATCAAGGATGGCGTTGCAACAAAAGGATTCTAATCTGACCTTATGCATATAGCCCCTGTTTCGGTACACGGAACAGGGGCTTTGCATTTTAGCACATGACCATTAAATAAAGAAAGGCGTACAACATTGTACGCCTTCTTTATTTATCAGTTCTGTTGGTTATTGTATGACCACCTGGCTGTTCCACCTGCCTTTTGTCGTAGTGGCAGATATATTATACACACCAGCCGTGGCATCTATCTTCAGGTAAGTAGCTTTGTTTGTTATAGTTGACGCTTGTTGTACCGATTGCCCCAGTACGTTGGTCATCACTATAGTCACCTGTTCTGCATGTTCAGCGGCAAGGGATAGTACCATCATTCCTGCACGTGCCGGGTTAGGATATACCTTCAGCAGCGAGGTTGTGCCGTTCACATCGTGTATTCCTGAGTGGTCTATCACAGGTTTTGGCCCTATCTTACGTATCAGTTCGTTTGCCCTGTCTGCTATATAGGCATTGTGTGCATTGTCAAAGGCTATGCCGTGCGGCAGGAACAGGCCTGCATTGGTAGCTGCGCTGTCTTCACCGCTGAATCCACCTGAGGTTGGTATAGTACCTGCGCCCACTCCATTACCTGCATACGTGCTGATAATGCCTGTTACAGTGTTCACTTTGCGAATCACATTATTGTAGTAATCAGAAATATAAAGATTGTTAGCGTCATCAAACGAAACGCGTTCCGGAGAATCCAGTTTTGCAAGTGTAGCTGCGCCGCCATCCCCTGTATAGCCCGATGTATAATCAGCAGCACCTGCATAAGTGGTGATGATGCCTGCCTTATCTACCTTACGTATCACATTGTTGTGGGCATCGGCAATATACATATTGTCTGCTGTGTCAAATGCCACGCCTATTGGCAGGTCCATTTGCGCTACCAGCGCTGGTCCGCCATCACCCGTATGTCCGGGGCCTAGTATTTGTTTTCCTGCTACTGTAGTGATGATCCCTGCATTATCTACTTTACGTATCACATTGTTATGGTCATCAGCTATATACACATTGCCGCCTTTGTCTACGGCCAGGCCTACCGGATTGTTCAGGCCAGCATCGGTTGCCGGTCCGCCATCTCCGGAATAACCAAATGCCGAGTATTTGCCTGCAAAAGCAGTAATGATACCGGCAGAGTTTATTTTGCGCACTACATGGTTATAACCATCAGCTACATATAAGTTACCCGATTTGTCCATCGCTATCGCAAACGGGCCATTCAGCTCTGCAGCTGTTGCAGGGCCGCCGTCTCCCGAATAGTTGCCACCTCCAGCGCTGCCGGCACCAAAGCCGGTGCCTGCTATAGTGTGTATCACACCTGATGCATCTATTTTGCGTACTACGTTATTAATGAAATCTGCAAAGATCACATTGCCGCTGCCATCAGTTATTATGTCCGATGGGTTGTTGAGATTGGCATCAGTGGCAGGTCCGTTATCCCCGGTATAGCCGGGCGACTGTACCTGCCCCGCATAAGTGGTGATCACCTGTTGTGCCTGTATGCCTGTAGCTGCAAATAATGTGAGCGCAAAAGCTGTCAGTTTTAGTATATATAGCTTCATATGGTCTCTTTTTACAAAAATAGTTTTTTTATAGATTTCCTGTATCATGCTCAATATGGCTGAAGCACCTGCACATACCCATAATAGCCTGGGTTGTTTTGCCCGTTAGGCAGCGTATTATAGACCCTGTAAAAAAGCCTTTTGTTCACTTTGTCCATGCCGGGGAATATGGTACCTATTTTAGCCTGGATGTCTTTATTTTCTTTTTTCAGGGCACCGGTATCCGCTACGTTTATTATCGACTGGTATATGATCATAGGAATATAATCTGTAGAGTCCAGTTCATAATGTATGTTTACCACAGTTGGTTTTGTCACTACTTCGTTCACTGTATAAGGGAAAGGAAATTTTGCTTTGGTCTGTTTGGTCAGGGTATCGTTATATTGTTTCATTTCCGCCTCTTTCTTAAATGTAAAGTTATATCCCCCTGGTTTTGCACAGTGGCTGGCCATGCCCATTACGTTTATCGCATCCATCAGGTAGCCTTTTTTTTCCAGCCCCTGTGCATATTTGTACATGTCTATTGCTGTCCTTCCTTTCAGCGTGTAATCTTCACCAGTAACGCCCGTTAGTTGCCATTTTCCGTTGAACTTGCCATAAGAAAGTGTCAGCATGATCTCATCTACAGAGTCGCCGGCTACAAGCATGGCCAGGTAGCATTCGCTGGTCCAGCTGTTGGCAACAGTCGTATAGGCATCATCACCCTTGCCTGATGCTATTTTACTTGTATCATTGCGCTTTGTGTTTTTAATATAAAACTCATCGAACACCCTGTAAGTATGGCCCTTCATTATCCGCTGCATCGCAGGCATGAATTTGTTGACAAAGTTTTCATTCAGCATCGTCTTCAGCGAGTCGGAAAATAGTTTAGAGAGTGCTTCGTAATTGTTTTCGCTCATGTCTTTATACACTTCTTTGTTCAGTGCGGTCAGCGCTGCTCTTACTTTGGGGTCTATCTTATCGTTTTGTGTCACCTGGCGGCTGTTTTGCCCCATAAGGCAGCTTTGAGACAGGAATAGGATGCAAATGAGTACCGGCAGGTATTTTTTCATTACAGGTGGCTTTAGCAGGAAAGGTAAAATAACTATCTGATTAGACAGGGTTTATTTTTTGCGTATGCGTTTTTTTTATCCTGTTGCATTACATAGTAACAATATCGTTGTATATTGGCATATATGAATGCATACTTTCGCGTGGGTATATTGTTCTGCTTGTGCCTTGGGCTGCAGCTTTGCGTATTACAGAGCCGTGCATCCTTCTTTGTGAAAAAACGGCCTGTAGCCGTTTGTCCCGGTAAGGGCGGCATTCATAGTAGTGCCGCTATATCCCGTATGCTTCATGCTTCGGCAGATGTGGCCTTTAAAGATGATGAGGCCAAAAGCGTATTATCCGTTGTAGCCGGTTGTGCCGGTATCCTGAGTCTTATTGCGGCAGTTGCATTTGCCGCTCCAGTTTTGGTGGTGCCTGCAGTTGCTTTCGGGGTCATTGGTATTATCCTGGGGGCTACCGGTAAGGATGCTTACAGGACACTCGGCTATGTGGGACTTGGTCTTAGCGCAGCGGTAATTGTGGTTTCCCTCATTATAGTCATTGATGCGTTGGTCTTAACTACGGCAGTATTCTGATTTACTGTTCACCGTATATTATGAGTAGTGGCATCATAGTTGTACACAGGTTAAAATATGAACAAATACTATCGCCTGGTTGTTATGCTGGTTATGTCAGTTGTGCTGCAGTTTACTGCATCACATGCTCATGCAGCGTTTTTTGTAAAGAAAGAGCAGGCTATTGTTATAGCAACTATTCAGCCGGCCAAAGCTGAAGTACATCATCCCGATAAGCCGTCCCATATATTTCATCATCCTGACGATGCGGCCCCTAAAGATGACAGCTACAAAGGTATAGTGGCAGCCGTTGCCGGTAGTGCCGGGTTTGCAAGTCTTCTTGTAGCTTTGTTTATCTCTTCGGTGTGGCTTATTTTTCCTGCTTTTATTTTAGGTGCGGTTGGTATTGTTTTTGGCGCTATGCGCAAACGTACCAATAAAGGGCCCGGCCTTTTAGGTCTTATCCTGGGTATTATGGATGTCACACTGGTCGTATTATTCATTGTGGCCGTAATCATAGCCCTCGCATCATTCACCTGATCATTCCGTAGCCTGGAACCAGTGCATGTGTGTACACTCTGTGCAAATAAAACAGGAGGCGGGCTGATTGATAAGGCTCCCTGCCTCGTGAATGGTGTGGTACTTCAGCACGAACATGTCATTGCTGCAGTGATGGCACAGCAACTGTTTGCCTTTTACAATATAGGTCTGAGGTTCTTCGTTCGATTTTAAATTGAATAGGTTCATGACAATGTCTTAAATAAAAGTTGAGCTTTAATTTATTGATCTGTCCTGGGAATTGATCTGCCCCTTCTCAGCACTGTTGGGCGTTTAGGGAACGTATCTTTTTCGTCAGAAATGAACAATGCTACAGGTGTTCCTTCTTCATCGCCATAGTTGATAATATTTGTTATTTTATCCAGTGGTGCATTTCTGCAATAGGTCTCACCCATCTTTACCACGTACATACCCACCTTTATATCCGGTTCGGCAGCAGCAGCAGTGTTAGGCAGTATCTGCACGATGCGGGGCATAAGCACATTATCCGTGCTATCTGTTTTCAGTACCAGGCCTACTGTGGTCGTGATTTGAGCACAGGCCGCCAAAGGGTGCGATGCAATAGCGATCTCCAGCAGGGCTGTATAGCAAAGAAACTTTTTCATACAATAAAAATAATGCAAATGGTTGGAATTGCAAATGGAGAGGGTGGCGCATAGGTGTCCCACACTTGCAAGTGTGGGACACCTACTTATCGGGTCACTCCAGCACAAACCGCTCGCTCACCGGTGCCTCATACGGCGCTTTACCCTTCATGAATATTTTAGCGCCGTTTATACCACCTATGTATAGCTCATGGGTAGTGGCAAAGTCGGTGTCTATATTAATGTAAGCTCCCTCGCGTAGGCCTATTACGGTTGTATCATTAGTCTGGTGAAATTCCGCCAGTCGCTGGTCACGGGTCTCGCCTTTATGGCTGGTTTCAGGATCAGGGTCCAGGTAGTGTGGATTGACCTGGAAGGTAAACAGGTTCAGCGCGTCAAAGCCATCTTTAGGGTAGACGATCGGCATATCGTTGGTAGTGCATATGCTGCGTGTGGCCATATTAGTGCCTGCGCTGCTGCCCATGTATCTCATCTTGCCGCTCAGCACAGCTTCGCGTATGGGTAGCATGAGCCCCTGCTGCTGCAGCTCATTCAGCAGGCGGAATGTATTACCGCCGCCTATGAATATTACCTCATGGTCGGTAATGCGCTCACGGTCTATAGTGTGTATTCCTGTCACCCCTATATTCAGTGTGGCGAAGAACGTGCGCACCTTATCCGTATAATTATCCCATTCATCCCTGCCTGCCGCATAGGGTACGAACAGCACAGGTGTGGTTATGTTATTTACTAATGCCAGTATGGCATCTTTATTACATTCCAGGTAGCCATAGCCATGCACGGCCGAGCTGGATATAAGCAGTATGGGATATTGCATTATGTTCGTTCTTTTTGAGCAGACAAAAATAAGGTACTTATTGCTTTACATGGATCACAACTTCCGGCGCAAACTGTCCGTCATCGCCATCTATATGAATCAGGGAGTCATTTACTATCAGGCTCATGTTATTGCTACATGCGTGTGTATCGCCGCTGGCTTGTTTTTCGCTTCTGCCCTGGTGTGTTATGTTTTTTATTTTGAACACTTCACCTGTTTTGTAGAATATCAGTTGCCAGTCATATTCGTCGCATTTTAATTTTATCTGGTCCAGGTGTACAACTATCCTGATAGAATCCCAGCCGGCCCCGGCATTATATGTGGTGTCTACCGGGATAGAAAAATCCGAACCTTTTTTATAAGCTACTGCATGCATGAAGGTGTCCGTTGACTTATTCATGGCTCTGTTAAAGGAACAGACAATTACATAATTGGTCTGGTCTGTGCAGTTTACTTTCATAGTGCCGCAGCCGAGAAACGAAAGAGCGAAAAAAGAAACCAGCAATAAAACGGATGTTCTAGACATAATCATAGTGACCAAAGGGGTAGCAAGCAAAAGTAGGCCGGATATCCCCTGTTTTATAAGGTAAATGTAAAAGAAAATGATTGCCAGGCGGTTCCCGGTATATACCATTTGAAGTATCCTCAATAGATATCCACCATGAAGCGGGTGGCATTATCTCGCAATGTTCATTAAAGGCTACACTATTCCCTCAATGATCTCCTTGGCCAGAACGTCTTCCAGTTCCCGCAGTTCCTCGGTCAGTGCATGCTCTGTTACGAATACTAACTGGCCGTTCGTATCATAGAGCATTTCCATTGGGAACGGCTCGCTGTTACCATCGCGGAACAGAGGAGGGTCTACCTGTATCTCGTAGCGCATCACATCCTGTTCGTTATGCTCTGTTACATCGCATATCCATTCGCCGCCGTCAGACAGTTCTATCGCTAGCTCATATTGTTTTACTAACATATGGTAAGATTTGTGTGTGTGAAATTTATAAGGTTCAAAAATTGTGCCAGCTGGCATCATCCGTTCCGTGCGATGGCGTGGAGTGGTGTTGCCGGGTTCCGGAAATAAACAGGTATCCGGAAGTGTTATTGATAATCAATGACCTGTGCTACGAAAACTGCGGGATCACTTCCGCTTTTTTCCGCCTTTTGAAAATATTCGGGGTGACAATAATGTCTGAATCACAGATTAAACAGATTAAGAGATTTCGCAGAACGCAGTGTAATTGCACTGTTTTTTGCTCAATTTTTTCTTACAATTATTATTGCTCACCTTACATTTGGTAATCAATTACTTACGTTCAAAACGGGTAATATTGTTGCTCACTTTTTGCGCAATTCTTGCTCAAAAGTTGCGCAGTTATTGCTCAATTCTTGCGCCCGTCTATTCAGCCGGGCAGGCACATTATCTGAATCAGAATCCGCCTATTCAGTCGGACAGGTTCACAGAATTACACTCCTTCGCAGAAAAAGCTACGGCGGACGAAGAATGAATTTTCAGAATTATATCGTTGTGAAACCCGTTACATCCCGGGCAGATAATCCTGATCTTTCTTTATATAACATTTTGGTTAGTCCTGTAATTAGTTTACCGGTATAACACACTTCAGGCCACAAATTTCTGAAACAATAAGGAAACGAACAAGGACAAAAATCAGTGATAATACACTTTTAGTAGTATCACAGAAAAAAGTTTGTAGGATCGGCGCGGGTTTGAGGGATAAATCGGGTGCCGGGATTCGCTGGTTTTGAGTGCGTTTTATTCATAGCAACGGATGGTTGCACATTCCATTTCCTTATTCGCAAATCAGTGTTTAACCTATTGCCTACCGGCATGCGATCGGGTCCCTGAAAAGGAGACCCGACCGAGACTAAAGATTTGCCTCCTCTCCGACGGAATCAGAGATTACCGTCGAACTGTGGATTTACAACATACTAAGCTTATCGTACCTTTCCGTATGGGGTTAAAGCAATACATGGATAGAGTGGGGCTATGGAACATGGTAGCCATAGTGCTGATAGCTATAGTTGCAGGCCTGCTGAGCCTTTTGTTTGTAATGAGTAGTGTGGAAGGCGCAGAGCTAAAGAAACACCTGGTGCAGTTCTTTTTTCATCAGCTATGGGTGCTGATGCTGCTGAGCATGAAAGCCACTGCAATATTACTGGTGGTGAATGTGGTGGTGCAGCTTATATTGCAGCGGCGGTTAGTATTGCCGGTGCTGGGTGCCATAGTGCTGCTGTCGCTGGTTATATCGTTTGTTAGTATTTCGGCAGGGTTGGTGATGTTGTGTACGTTGTTGTGACGCACGCAGTGTTCGATTGTCAGAGACTACACAGAACTTTGGGTAATCGCTGGTTTTTGGACATGCTGTGCCGCAAGCGGACACTTGCAAATGTAAGGACCAAGCGAGACGCTTGGACCAGTAGGTTCCGTTACATAATAAATGGCAGAAGCATCCCCCGGGGATGCTTCTGCCATTTTAATATCAAATAAAAGTTCGGTGTAGTCTACGACTTATCCGACACTACGCCGAACTGTGTTTTTTTTATTTTGGATGACTACGTTTAGCGGGGGAGGCTGCACTTATCTGTATACTGTACTTTGCAGACATTTTGTTTTTATTGTTTCATCTTCTGTGCGTATTTGCTCATAAATTCGGCATCCGTTGGATTGTAATGAAACATTTCTTTGAATTTGTCGTTTCTCAAGTTGTTATCAACGTCATAGAACCCACGATAGTTTGTTAGTTCTTTTCTATTTTTTATAATAAGAATGTTAGATAGATTATACTGAACAAAAGTTGAGTAAGATGCCATACCCAAACTGCCTGATAACCCAACACGTAGGCAATCCAATTCGTGAAGACGTGATTTTATTGTATCTAAATCTAAGGGAAAATCTAAGTAAAATGTTTGGACAGATTTTGTAATAAAAGGTACGTTAATTTGGTCTTGCGTTTCCCAGTCTTCATCTAGTTTAAAATACCAAGAAGTAGCAACATTTGTCAAATACTGGGAGGCGGTATTCAGATAAATTACCATGAAGCAGTTGTCGTCAGTACAATAATATGCGTATTCAGAAAACACTACCGTATTGCGTTTTGGTAATAGAAATTTGATTGTGATGATTGAAATCGTAAAGCCATATAGTGCCGCACCAATCACGGCTTCGATAATAGTACATAGCCTAAAAAAGCCAATTGGAGCATAATCACCATATCCAATGGTTAGAACCGAGATAAAATTAAAATAGGTTAGGTCCCAGAAACCACAATTGCCGTTAGATAGCATATGTGCGTCTGGATTATTATAATACTCTATAGCTGTAATAATGAGTACAGGGAATAGGTATGTACCTAGCCATAATATAAGCAGTCTTTTATTGCTTAAGTTGTTGATGAACTCAATCAGAGATTTTTTTCTTTCGATTGGTAAAGTAAATTGAGGGTTAGTTTTCATGTTTATTGTAATTTATTACTTGATAAGGTGAAGTGGGCAATTGGAGCATCTGCGACGCCGGTTATTACATACGACCTTAGTTTACACATTGCAAACACGCAGCCGTGGATCTCGCTGCAAAAGCGGACGAGTGGGAGCTAACTGTTGTAACGACCAAACATTGGTAATTCTTCGATTAAATCACATAAATCTTCAATTTTGTGAGTCGATGCAAGGATTCCATTAAAAATCTCTTTCGACATTATATCGAATGTTGTTGAATTTATTGCTGATTCTTGGCCTGTAATTACGAAATTATATGGAGTTAAATAACGTACCCTAAGTTTAGCACCAAAAACATCCACGATTTCCCCCTCTATCTCAGCCGCAGAATCATCGAATTCTTCTCGTGTTATTAACTTATCATTGAAGATTGCATATTCTTCACTAAGTCTTTTTTGCTCCCAAATGCAAGTGTTTATATACTGTTCCGATATGTGGTTTATTCCGGTTTGCTTTTCCTCGGACATCTCTACATAAACAAAAGATTTTCCATATTCGCCAGAATTATAAACCCCAATTTTTTTTATTAGCAATTCGTGGTAGTCCAATAACATTTTATTATCTGCTAATCGGTCTGCTTTTTTTATATACATATTGCTTCCATCTCTAAACCACCATAACGGATGAGAATTTCCTTGCAGTTCCGTATAATCAAAAACTATAGGATCCCTAAACAGCAACAATAGGCGGTCTACACAAATTTTGGGATCACTGAATATTTTCAATCCTCTAATTCCTGGAAATGCCCTGACAAGTCTGTTGTAAAAAAAATCTGAGGAATTGATGATGATCTTATATTCTCCTTGCTTATTTTGAAATACCCCATCCTCAATAAAATCCTCTTCATTTCTTTTTAATGGTATTTTTTCTTTTAATGAAAATTCGGAAATTTTGTTTACTGATATGATTGGTCTGTTTTCTGAAACTTCTGAAAACTCATATAATGCGACATCAGATAATTTTGAGAATAGCAGAGCATAGTTATTATTTTCATCTTTAAATAAGTTAATCACTTCGCGATTTTTTAACCCTGAAGGAATAATCTCATCTTTGACGCCATCAAAACTTACTAATATATATTTGTTTAAATTCAAATGTATGTCCTTTAAAATAAATTGGTATTCTTCTCCAACGCCCCCAATAAAATTTTCTGCTTTCTCTTTGTAACCTTTGGATAGAATGATAATAACCTTATCAGATCCATACATATTTTGGTGCATCATTTTCATGAAGTCTATGGCCGTTTCTTCTTGAGTTAGTAATTTGTCAACTACAGCATTAAACCCACTTCTGCGCAAAAAATCAGTAAATGAAATTACTTTATTTTGATGTTCGGTATCATCCCAACTATATGTAATAAATACTTTAATCATAATCTTATTTTTGCCAAATATAATCGACTTTCGATAACGAAATCTAATTAAAGACGCTAACTCTATTCGGCTTCCCCTACGAATACGTCGCCACGGAGGCCAATCTCCAGATTGGCGTACATATAAATTAAGCAAAAAACCATCCACCTCATGTGGATAACTCCCTTTTCCCACCTCCCCATTATTTCGTTACTTTGTAACATATCCCGCAAGGCTTTTTTGGAGTAATAAAAATAGTTGATCGGGATGATCTTTTAATCAGGTTAATCGTGGTTCAGACAAGGTGAAATTCTCCCATTTACATAATCATACCCAGTATTCCCTGCTCGACGGGGCTTCCAATGTTTCCAAGCTCTATGAAAAGGCGCGGGCAGACAATATGCCTGCTATGGCCATTACCGATCACGGTAATATGTTCGGCGTGTTCGACTTTGTGGCAGAGGCATGGAAGAAGAAGAAAGTAGTGGGTAAGACCGCAGAGGGGAAGGATATAGAGGAGCCTGTGGTAAAGCCCGTAGTGGGCTGCGAGTTCTACCTGGTAGACAGCCGCCACAAGCGCCAGTTCTCTAAAGATGATAAGGACGTTCGTTATCACCAGCTGTTGCTGGCCAAGGACGAGATAGGGTATAAGAACCTGGTAAAGCTATGCTCGCTAGGCTACATGGAAGGGCTGTATGGCAAATATCCGCGTATAGATAAAGAACTGGTAGAGAAGTACCACGAAGGATTGATAGCTACTACCTGCTGCCTGGCGGCAAGCGTGCCGCGCACGATATTGCGCAAGGGCGAGGCCGAAGGTGAAAAGGAATTCAAATGGTGGCTGGACCTCTTTGGTGATGATTACTACATAGAGCTGCAGCGCCACGACATTGCCGACCAGATAAAAGTGAACGAAGTGCTGATGCGCTTCGCCGAAAAATATAATGTACCCGTCATTGCCAGCAACGACAGCCACTATGTGGACCAGGGCGATGCCAATGCGCATGACATCCTGCTGTGTATCAACACAGGCTCCAAGCAGAGCGACCCTAAGTGGAAGGATATAGGTGATGATGATGAGACACCGGTAAAGGGTGGCCGTTTCGCATTTCCGAATGACAAGTTTTACTTCAAGACACAGGCGGAGATGCACGATACATTCAGCGACATACCACATGCGCTGGACAATACCAACATGATCCTCGATAAGATAAAGCCCCTGAAGCTGGAACGGGATATCCTCCTGCCCAACTTCGTGGTGCCCGATGAGTTTCATAATGACCAGAATGCCTACCTGGAGCACCAGGTATGGACCGGGGCCAAGGAGCGATACAGGGAGATAACAGCAGAGGTAGAGGAACGGTTGAAGTTCGAGCTGTTCACCATCCGCACCATGGGTTTTGCGGGTTACTTCCTTATCGTGAGCGACTTCATCAAGGCCGGTCGCGATATGGGTGTGTTCATAGGTCCGGGCCGTGGTTCGGCAGCGGGCTCTGCTGTGGCATACTGTATTGGTATAACGAATATAGACCCCATCAAGTACAAGCTGCTGTTCGAGCGTTTCCTTAACCCGGACCGTAAGAGCATGCCCGATATAGATACAGACTTTGACGATGTGGGCAGGCAGAAAGTAATAGACTATGTAGTAAAGAAATACGGCAAGAACCAGGTAGCGCAGATAGTGACCTACGGTACCATGGCTGCCAAGAGCAGTATAAAGGACGTGGCCCGTGCGCTGGACCTGCCGCTGAGCGAAAGCAATGCGCTGGCCAAGCTGGTGCCGGAGCGGCCGGGTATATCGCTGAAGCGCCTGCTGAAGGCCGAGCTGAAAGGCGAGGGTAGCCTGGACCAGAAGGAAGGCCTGGGCGCTGAGGAAATGGAAATGGTGGCGAAGCTGCGCGAGATATACAATCAGCCCAACCTGCACGGCGCAGTGCTGCATGATGCCGAGAAGCTGGAAGGCTCTGTGCGTAACACGGGTATCCACGCTGCGGGTATCATCATAGCCCCGTCAGATCTTACTGACCTGTTGCCGGTCTTCATGGTAAAGGATGTGGACTCGCTCATTACCCAGTATGAGGGTAACGTGATAGAGAACGCAGGCGTTATAAAGATGGACTTTTTGGGGCTGAAGACCTTGACCATCATCAAGGATGCGCTTGCCCTGATAAAAAGAAATTACGGCGTAGAGATAGACATAGACACCATACCGCTTGACGATGTGGAGACCTACGAGCTCTACCAGGCAGGCGATACCAACGGTACCTTCCAGTTTGAAAGTGCGGGCATGCAGAAGCACCTCATCAACCTGAAGCCCGATAAATTTGACGACCTTATAGCCATGAACGCCCTGTACCGCCCGGGCCCCATGGAGTATATACCTAACTACATCAAGCGTAAGCACGGGCTGGAGCCTATCTCTTACGATATACCGGAACTGGAGGAATACCTTGGCGATACATACGGTATCACCGTGTACCAGGAGCAGGTGATGTTGCTATCCCAGAGTATAGGCGGCTTCAGCAAGGGTGATGCCGATGTACTGCGTAAGGCAATGGGTAAGAAGCAGAAGGCGGTACTGGACAAAATGAAAGGCCAGTTTATAGAAGGGGCAAAGGCAAAGGGCCACCCTGAAGATAAGCTGCAAAAAATATGGACAGACTGGGAAGCATTTGCCCAGTACGCGTTCAATAAGTCGCACTCTACCTGCTATGCACTTGTGGCATACCAGACAGCATATTTAAAGGCACACTATCCCGCAGAGTATATGGCGGCCGTGCTCAATAACCAGGGCAATATCGATAAGATAAAGTTCTACATGGAGGAGTGCCAGCGCATGGGACTCCAGGTATTGGGGCCTGATGTCAATGAAAGTCTGAAGGGCTTCGCCGTGGCGAAGGAAAGTGTAGTGCGCTTCGGGCTGAATGCCATAAAGGGAGTGGGCGAGGCTGCCGTAGAAGATATAATAGCGGAGCGTGAGGCCAATGGCCCTTATATCACTGTATACGACTTTATAAAGCGTGTGAACCAGCGCACGGTCAATAAGAAATCGATGGAAAGCCTGGTACTTGCCGGTGCGCTCGATTGCTTTGGCGAGCAGCTGCACCGCGCCCAGTATTTCTATGCACCGCCTACAGATCCTATTACCGGGTTGGATCGCCTGGTGCGTTTTGGCAACCAGTTCCAGGCCAGCTCATCTATGGCTACCAACAGTCTCTTTGGCGAGTCGGTAATGCCGGAGGTGAAGCCACCACTCATGCCTGAGTGCGACAAGTGGGGGCTACCCGAACTGCTGGACAGGGAAAAGGAAGTAGTAGGTATCTATCTTAGCGCACACCCGCTGGATGGGTTCAAGTTCGAGATGGACAACTATGGCATGACCCCGGTGAGCGAACTGGATGTAGCTCGTGGCCGTAACATACGCATAGCAGGCTACATAACGGATGTGGGCCACATGACCACCAAGAAGGGTAGTAAGTTTGGCAAGATGACCATCAATGACTACTCCGGCAACCTGGAGATATTGCTATGGGAAAAGAACTATGTAGCCTATGGCAACTATCTTGTAAATGGCCAGAAGCTGATGATACAGGGTGTGTATGATGAGCACAAATATCGCCCCGGTACCATGGAGTTCCAGATACACAATATGATGCTGCTGGACGAGGTGCGCAAGGCGTTCACCAAGAAGATACATCTTAAGATGCAGCTCTCTAAAGTGACCCCGGAGTTCGTTGCGTTCATAGATGCTAATGTGAAGAAATACCCCGGCAATACTGAGTTTATGATCAGCGTCTTTGATGAAGGATCGGACATGTCGGTAAAGCTAAAGAGCCAGAGCAAAAAGATAGAGCTGAGCGATGAGCTCATTACCTACCTGCTGGAGCATGAGGATGATATCATGTATACACTGGATAAAGGATAGGAAATAAGAGATCGGCAATAAGTGATATGTTGCTAAGTTATAAGGCTTGTATTACATATAAATGTGAACAATAACATAAAGTTGTTAGCAGTATGTGGAAAGATTATACAGGTATACAGGCTTTCTATTCGTGCCCGATTCCTTTATGAGTTACCTTTGCTTTTTACTTCTAACAACAACAATTAAAATAAATACAATGGCAGCAGTATTAACTGATTCAAATTTTGACGCTGAAGTATTGAAGGCAGACAAGCTTTCTGTAGTAGATTTCTGGGCACCATGGTGCGGTCCTTGCCTCGCGTTAGGTCCAACTATCGATGCACTTGCTAAAGAGTACGAAGGTCGTGTGAACGTAGGTAAGGTAAACGTGGATGAGAATCCTAACCTGTCTATCAACTACGGTGTTACCAGCATACCATGTGTACTGTTCATTAAAGATGGCCAGGTGGTAGACAAGCAGGTAGGCGCTGCACCTAAAGGTGCGTTCGACAAAAAGATACAGAAGATACTGGGCGCATAATTTCATATCGCTTCACATCATCGAAACCGCCCCGGCCATACCGGGGCGTTTTTTTTATGGGCAATTGCGATCTTAAACACGCATCATTGTCATCCGCGCCTTCGCGTCTTTACGAGACATCATCTTTCCCCGATAATCCTTAACTTGCAAGCTATATTTTTCTAGCTGCATGAAGACATTAACCGATATAACAGACCCTAAAGGGGTAGCAAAGCCAAGTTCAAAAGCCGATCGTTTTTTTGCATCACTCATACGCGATGAGCGCGACCTGCCTTTCATATACCTGACCTTCAAGATTTCTTTTACACTCATACCCCTTGCTATACTCTTGTTTATTCCCGGCATACCCAATTGGCTGTGGTGGGTAGCTGCTATAGCTTACCAGTTCCTGAACAATGTTTCCTTCAAAGGACCCTATGGTCTTATGATGCACTGCACCAGCCACCGACCATGGTTCAAACAGCAATACAATTTTCTCAACTTCTATCTCCCCTGGATCATCGGCCCGCTTTTTGGCCAGACACCGGAAACTTATTACACCCACCACGTGGGCATGCACCACCCGGAGAATAACATGCCCGAAGACGAAAGCAGCACGATGTCGTACCAGCGCGATTCCCTGATTGGGTTCACGCACTACCTTGGCACCTTCCTGTTCATGGGTATTTATCATCTGTGCAGCTACTTTGTGCGTAAGCACCGCAGGCGTTTGCTATATCGTTCCGTAAGGGGAGAGCTGTTGTTCATTCTGATGTGCATAGCTCTTTGCTTCGTCAATGCGCCTGCTACCTTTGTGGTCTTTATACTGCCGTTCATCACCTTCCGCGTCATAGCCATGACGGGCAACTGGGCACAGCACTCTTTTATAGATCCTTCAGATCCCGGCAACGCTTATAAGAACAGCGTTACCTGCATCAACACCAAGTACAATGTCAAATGCTGGAACGATGGCTACCACATCAGCCACCACATACACCCCACTATGCACTGGACAGAGCATCCGAAATACTTCCTCAGTACACTCAAAGAATATGAGGACAACAACGCTATAGTGTTCGATGGTATCCACTTCCTCCACGTATTCATCTACCTCATGCGCAACCGTTACGACCTGCTCGCAAAGCACTTCGTCAACATCGGCAACCGCTTCCGCAGCGACGAAGAGATCATCGCCTTCCTCCGCTCCCGCACCGGTAAGATAGATGTTACCCTGTGGGCAGAGCCTGCCGTGGGCTAAGGATAGGTCTCTATCTCGTTACACTCAGCTTTCTGCTGCAATGCCCATGATCACCGCTTGCCGACAGGAGGTACATACCCTGTGGTTGTTTAATATCTATCTCTCGTGGGCTGTTCGTGTTGAGCTCTATCTCATACACCTTTTGCCCCACAAGGTTGAATATAGTGATGTATACAACCTCCTGTATATCAGATATCACATTTATGGTAAATACTCCCGGATTAGGGTTAGGATAGATCACCAACTCACTATTGCCTGTGCAGTCAAAATTATGATGTATTGTAGTAGTATCAGGATAGCATTCTGCTGCAGCACGTATCTTAAGAGGTAGCGATGCAATAGCGGTGCCACAGGAGTTGATAATAGCGTAGCTGATCGTATCTATACCTTTTGCCAATCCTACTATGCCGTCAGGTACTATCAGCTTTGCTATTTGTTTGTTGGTATTTGTCCATACACCGTTAGCCACGCTGCTGCTTAGTGTCAGGGTGTCGCCTGCACACATGCTATCAGGTACTGTTATTACACCTGCATAGGGTTGAGGTTCTACGGATATTTCTTTGTTTGCAGTTGCAGTGCCGCAACTATTCGTTACGCTATATACTATGTTGTCGATGCCGGATTTTATGCCTGTCACTACGCCGTTAGTAACTGTTGATATGTTATTGTTGCTACTCCAGGTACCGCCGATTACCGCATCAGTTAATGAGATAGTAACACCCTCGCATACGTGTGAAGTGCCGGTGATGTCCGCCACAACAGGTAACGGCATCACTTCAATGTTTTTTGAAGTAACCGCTGTTCCACACATATTGGTCACCGAATAACTAATTGCCGCAATGCCTGCAGCTAAAGCAGTCACGTTGCCATTATCCACAGTTGTGATCGTGTCATTGCTGCTCCATATTCCATCGGGGATATTATTGGTCAGCAGCAGGGTAGTGCCAGCACAAAGCGCGCTATTGCCGGATATTGTTCCTGCATCAGGCAAAGGGTTTACTGTAATGCCATGTTTGGCAATAGCTGTTCCGCAAACGTTTGTTACTGTATACAGCACAGTGTCCGTTCCAGCGGTTATGCCTGTTACTACGCCACCTGACACAGTATCAATAATTGTGTTGGTGGTGCTCCATATGCCGCCGGTAGCAGTGCCAGTAAGCGTTGTTGTTTGCCCCGCGCAAAGTTTATCTGCTCCGCTGATACTTCCCGCGTCAGGTTGCGGATTTACAGTAAATGGTATAATGGCTTTATCAATGCCACACATATTAGTCACCTCGTAAGTGATGAACGCACTACCAGCTGCTATGCCGGTCACGATCCCTGTTGTACTTATGCTAACCGGCCCGCTACTACTCCATATGCCACCCGTTACTGCATTTGTTAATGTATTTGCCATGCCTGTACACACACTTCCTGCGCCGGTTATTGCTCCTGCATCCGGCATAGGGTTTATAGTTATTTCCACAGAAGTATCTGCCGACCCGCACGATGTAGTGGTCGTATAGATGATCGTGTCATTACCTGCATTTATTCCTTTTGTTATACCTGCAGCTACTGTTGCATTGCCATTTGTGGCCATCCATGTTCCACCGGATTCAGCATTGGCCAAAAGCGTTATTGCACCCACACAAACATTTGTAGCGCCAACGATCGGTCCCACTTTAGGTAGTGGGTTCACTTGCACACCATGATATTCCAAGGTGAGTCCGCAGATATTCACATACTGGTAGGTTACAGTTGCCGAGCCTGCAGTTATACCAGTTACCATTCCCGATGTTGAGTTTACAGCAAGGTTTGTATTAAGGCTGCTCCATGTACCGCCCGATATACTTCCGTGCAGTGCAATAAATGTTCCAGCACAAACACTATCCGGGCCTGATATCACACGTCCTGATGGTGGCGGGATTATGGTGACGGTATATTTCGTAAAAGCTGTACCGCATGAATTGGTAACGCCGTAGGAGATCGCCGCTGTCCCCGGAGATATTCCTCTCACTGTTCCCGCCCCTGCATTTACATATACATCAGGATCAGTGCTACTCCACACACCTCCGTGTGCTGTGTCGAACAACGCTATTACATAGCCACGACAAAGTGTTGAAACACCTGTGATAGTTCCTGGCGATAGCCATGGATTGATTGTTATGTTTATTTTCGATAAACAACCTGCCGGTGTTATATATTCTATCGCTGCTGTACCTGCGGCCACTCCCGTCACAAGGCCCGTAGTGCTTATAGTCGCATTTGCTGTATTGCTACTGCTCCATATTCCACCGCCTATAATATTATTCAGCAAGGTAGTATTACCCGGACATACAACCGGCACACCTGTTATTGGCTTCACAGGATGTATAAATACAGAAGCTGTAGTAATACAACCCGAAAGGGATGTATAAGTAATGGTCGTACTACCTGTTAATACTCCTGATAAATATCCTGTTGTTGTATTTATTGTTGCTGTCGAGGGATCGCTGCTGTACCAGCTTCCTCCTGTCGTAGCATCTGTTAATATTGCTGATGTTCCTTCACATATGCCTGGTGGCCCTGCTATCGCATCCGGCGTTGCATTAACGGTAAATGTAGTAGTTGTTCTACAACCAGACATAGCCGTATATGTTACAATTGTAGTTCCCGTTGTTATCCCTGTCACAAATCCTGTAGCTGCGTCTATAGTGATCCTTCCCGGCAGCGTAGTCCATGTTCCCGCGGGTGTTGCATTGCTCAGCGTTGTTGTTTTACCTATGCATATATTCAACGTGCCTGTTATGGCTGCAGGTAGTGTATCTATTGTAATGATTTTCGTTGTCGCACATCCGGTGCCTAGAGTATATGAAATAACTGTTGTTCCTGCAGAACCTCCGCCGATAATACCTGTGGTTAACCCTGCAGTTGCAGTGCCGGACATGCTGCTCCAGGTACCGCCCGCTTTGATATTGCTAAGAGATATGGTACTACCTATACAAACGTTTGTTGCCCCTGTTATTGCAGAAGGTAGCGCATGTACCGTTAATGCTTTCGTTGTAGAACAGCCAAAACCCAACGAATACGTAATTGTTGCAATGCCGGGATTTAGTCCGTTGGTAACACCTGTTATCAGATCAATTGTTATAACAGCAGTATTGCTACTGCTCCACGTACCACCGATTGATACATTTCCAAGTGTTGTGCTTTCACCCGCACATAAGGTGCTTCGACCTGATATAGGAAAAGGTGTAGAATTTATTGTTGCCGTTTGCGTATCATAACAACCGCCGGGGAGTGTATATGTGATCATGGATGTGCCTGTGCTGATGCCGGCAACCACTGCTGTAACCGAACCCACCGTTGCAACTCCGGTATTACTACTAGTCCACGTACCCCCACTTAAAGAGTTTGATAGCTTTGCAGTTTGGCCGGTGCATATAGTCGCAGCACCTATTATTCTTGAGAATGCGAGCACAGTAGCTGAAGCGGTTGTTATACAGCCTGCACCCATTGAATAGGTAATTGTTGTGGTTCCGGCGTTGCTGCCGGAAAGAATTCCGGTGTACGGATCAATTGTTGCGGTGGCAGTTTTGCTACTGCTCCATGTTCCTCCCGTCACTGCATTACTAAATGTGATACTACTGCCTGAACATACTTTGCCGGTACCCAGAATAGCAGAAGGGCTGATTGTAACTGATGCGGTAGTAGTAGAAAAGCATCCGGATAAAACAATATTGTAGGTAATAGATGTAGTGCCTGGCGAGATACCGCTAAGCATTCCCGATGAAGAAATCACTGCAACTGACGTATTACTGCTATTCCAGGCCCCTCCAGGGCTGGCACAGCTAAGAGTCGATATAGTACCGGTACATATTCCTTTAACACCCGTTATAGGTACTGGAGGCATATAAACGGTAAATGGAGTGACTACATAACAACCGGCAGATACCGCATAGGTAATTATCGTTGTTCCGGCACTGGTACCTGTGGAAACAATTCCTGAGACAGGATCAACGATTGCTATAGATGTATTATTACTGCTCCACGTGCCGCCGGTTACAGCGTTACTAAGTGTAACAGTATTGCCACACAATTTCATTATACCTGTTATCGGGCCGAAAACAGGTGTTACAGTGATAGTTGCCACTGTCATGCAGCCCGATGGAAACACTCTGTAAGTTATCAATGCAGTAGCTGCAGAAATGCCGGTGAGTAAACCTGATGAAGAAACTGTGGCAACAGAAGTATTGCTGCTATACCATAGACCTCCGGTAGTAGCAGAGCTTAACGAAGATGTGCTGCCAATACATGTGCTTGTGCCGCCGGTAATAGCTGAAGGGAGAGGGTGTACAGTTAAATCAATTGTAGCATTGCAATAAGTGGGTAGTGAATAAGTAATAGTCGCCGTACCCGCTGATATGCCGGTAACAATTCCTGAAAAGGAATCTGTGATAGCAATACCGGTATTGCCGCTTGTCCACACACCTCCCGGAATTGAATTGCTGAGTGCAAGAGTTGAGTTGATGCATAATTTTGTGCTGCCAGCAGTAGGAGTTGGTGCCGGAAAAACATTTACATAGATTTTTATAGTGTCTGTATTATAATCATCAAAAACGCGGACAGTAAAACTATCACTTCCGCTATAGCCAAGTGTAGGAGAGTAGGTGCAACCGGTCGGTGTTACGATATTGCCGGTCGATGCTTGTGGTGCTCCTAAGTGCACAGTGCCATTTGCTGGTACTGTGATAACTGTCCACGTTTCAAATTGGTAGTAATCGGAATCAATAACTGTCAGTAAACCGTCTATCGGGTTAGTTACTGAATTCTCGCATACAGTAACATATTGGCTAACGCCCATTGCAAAAACTGGTGGGCGATTACGGATTACGATTTTGCGGACACGTTGGTTCCCACCGTCAGCGATATATACGCTGCCGCTGCTGTCGCTGCGAATACCCCACGGTGTATTCAATTTAGCCAAATTTGAGGGTTTATTATCTCCGTTGTAGCCTGGTATACCTGTACCGGCTATTGTAGTAATGATGCCAAATGCGTTGATCTTACGGACACAATGATTGCTGTGATCTCCAATATATATATTACCGGCGCTGTCCAATGCGATTCCCCATGGATCATGCATGCGCGCCGCACTTGCAGGCCCGCCGTCTCCCGAGTAGCCGGCGGCTCCTCCTGCAATGGTTGTGATGATACCTGAAGAATTTACCTTCCTGATCCGATGATTTAGCTGGTCGGTTATATACACACTTCCGTAACCATCTGCTACTATTGAAATAGGATTATTTAATAAAGCTGCTGTGGCGGGTCCTCCATCTCCTGAAAACCCGGGAGTTGAATTGCCCGCAAATGTTTTTATGATGCCTGAACTGTTTACTATACGTACCCGTCTTCCATCTGCAGATATATATATGCTCCCCGAGTTAGGATCCACGGATATGCCGGTAGGTCCACTCAAAAATGCGTTTGTTGCGGGACCTCCATCCCCCAAGACTGTAGATGCACTTCCTGCTATTGTTGTTATTATTCCTGCTTTATTTATTTTTCTTATTCTGTTATTGAAGTAATCAGCGATATATACGTTTGCCTGGCCATCTACAGCTACATCATACGGGCCGTTTATTCTGGCTGCGGTAGCAGGTCCGCCATCTCCTGTAAATCCCGCAATTCCGGTTCCTGCTATACTTGTGATGATACCTGTTTTATTGATTTTGCGGATACGGTTATTCCCAAAATCCGCTATGTAGACATTGCCTGCAGTATCTACTGCTACTCCCCACGGTGTGGCTATTTTTGCAGTCGTTGCAGCTATATTATCTCCATTATACCCGGCAACCCCTATACCTGTAATTGTTGTAATTTCTCCTTGTGTATATGCCTTAAAATAAAATAGACACATCAGGAACGTAAATAATAAATAGGTTGTTGTCTTCTTCATAGCAGGGTAGATAGATGTATAGTCCTACTAAATTAAGATATTTTTTCATTTCTTACTAATTGTAGGAGAAATAGTTTCATTTATTAGAGGACTCAATCCCCTTCAGGTTCCATTTTATTCCTGTTTTACTCATTGAGTTTCAGTCGGGTCTCCATTTTTGGACCCTACCGCATGCCGGTAGCATTACGTTATAGTACCTTGTTGTCCCAATTGGTCGAAGAGTATCTGCCTGTAAACTCAGGCAGGATTATCAACCAAATGGGTAAATCTATTTCGGGGTGAGGCAATTCCACAAAGGACACTAATGCATACACCCTTCAAACACATTTGCCTTAACTACAAAGGCATGTAACGCAGCAGGTTTGAGTAATAATAATAACGAGTCGGCGCTTTGCTGCGTTTCGTAGATGCCCGCCACTAGGGCTATATTTTTTTCTGTAGAGTTGGGCATATAGGTCTGGTAATACTCCAGGCTCAGGTTTTGAGAAGGGTAGCGGCGTGGGTAATACTCACCACGGTACATTTCATCTTCATCATTGTCGGGTACTGCTATCAGGTCTTTTTTTGGATTGTAGTATCGGCCCATGGTATCTATTGGCCAGCCCAGAGTCTTTTGTAATGCATACATTTTTGCTGCCAGCAGGGCATAGCTATTGCTGGTATCTGCAATGGTAAACCACAGCATGGCCATATCAGTGCTGTCGGCCGGTGCTGCAGTGCTGTCTGCAACGGGTACGGTAGTTGCCATTGTGGTATCGGTATGGGCCGTGCTCTGCCCTGTTTGTGTGTTGCAGGATGGCAGGGTAGCAATAAACATAACTGCAACTATGGTATGGAACAAACTGTTAAAACGGGCAATAAATGGCTTAGTCATAAATGGGGATAAAACCTGGCTGGTCTATGATTCGTAAATTACAGTACAAAACTACAAACTAATGCATCGTTTATCATCATATTTATCTGTTGCATTGCTGGCGCTATTACTCTCTTCCTGCGGGCAGGCAGTAACTCCGCAACAATCAAAAAACATAGCGCTCAACTATGCCAAAGACTCCATACCTGCAGATCTCAGGAAGTATAGCCAGGCCACATTTGCTGCAGGTTGCTTCTGGCACGAGGAGACCTTGTTCGAAAGTATTAAAGGTGTGGTGCATGGCATATCCGGCTATGCAGGCGGCACTACACAAAACCCTACCTACGAGAGTATAGAGACCGGCACCACTGGTCATGCCGAGACCGTGAACATATACTACGACAGCAGCAAGATATCTTACTATAAGCTCTTACAGGTTTACTTCGAATCGCAGGAAGACCCTACGCAGGTAAATGGACAGGGGCCTGATAATGGTACGCAGTACCGCTCCATCATATTCTACCGCAATGCACAGGAAATGGCGATGGCAAAGCAGTACATAGACCGGCTGAACAAGTCTGGCAAATATAGTAAGCCAATAGCCGCGGAGGTGGTACCTTACACCACATTCTGGAGGGCCGAAGATTACCACCAGCACTACATAGACCATAATACAGAGAACCCCTACGTGCAGAACGTGTCTATCAGGGACATAGCCCGCTTCCAGGCTACCCACCCTGAAATGATAAAACCGGGGCATAGCTTTGCCGCAGCTAAGTAAAAAAAATGGGGGACTAAGGCAGGCGCTCCTTAAAGCGGTACACTACCTGCCATACATTAGGTGTCTTGGTGGTAGATACCACTACTTCACAAGTGCTGTTGTTGGTAAAGCGGTATTCGAAATTGTCGCAGTCCTTATCGTAGATAATGGCCTGGTTCTTCATCAGCACCTTCTTTATAAATGATATGCGGTTGCCTATACCGGGCTTCTCTAAAGTGCCCAGCGGCATAGTGCGGAAGCATTTTGCTGGCAGTTCGCCTTCGTGCTCATTAAAGTGTTTCGTTACTTTAAACTCGGGAAAAAATACCGACCGTTCCTTTACCTTGCCATTATCGCCATAGGTGTAAGACTCTATGTGTATAACGTCTTTGTTGTTATCGTTAAGGCGCACTTCTTTGTACTTTACGCTCTTCTTATCGTAGTAGCTCTTGGTGTAAAATTCTATTTTACCATTATAGTAGGCGCTCTCGGTAACTACTATATCGTTGGTCTTTTTATCGGGGCTGTAGTCGTAGTTCTTCTTATAGGTATTGCCGGTCACCTTGTTTTCTTCCACCAGCTGTATCTTCCTGGTTTTATCATCATACCTGTAATCTTTACAGGATAGCAGTGCTTCATCTTTATACTCCTCTGTTCTTGTTGGCTGTTTCTTTGGGTTCAGGTAGCTGGCAGATTTGTAGAGGCTACGCTCGCGCATAGGCACGTGCATGGTCACACAAGTAAGGCTGTCTGCCGTGGCCAGTATGGTAGCCGTATCTATAAGGGTGAGTATGGTACTATCGGTATAGGTATAACGATAGGTAAACTGGCGGATGATAAGACCTGTTTTATAGGTGTTCCAGCCTACTTTAAAGGTCGGTTGGGCAATAACGTTAAAGGCGATAACAAGTAGTGAGCATGTAAAAAAGAGTTTCTTCATTATCAAACGAACCATTTAACGAATTGTTGACCACGCTTTGTCTGCGTTGAGGATGCAATGTAAAAAAGGTATGCAGCATTTGCAATTTTTTTTCTTAACAATAGGGTAATAGTTGCACAATGACAGTGAACAGGTATAAATGAAAACAGCCCCGCTTCCGCGGGGCTGTTGAACTATTTGTTTGTGGAAATATCTTATAACCTATTAGGTGTCATGCTGGTAGTACCTATGTAGAAATGCAGGCCTACTGTAATAGTAGAATACATATCGTTATAGTTGTTTGCACGAATGCTCTTGAAGTTGTAGCCATCTACATAGTCAGAGAAGGTGTAGTCGAACTGGTAGCAGGCATTGATCATTACTACCCTTGTAAGGTGCAGGTTGATGCCCAGGTTCAATGGAATGTAAGCATTGTAGCTGTTTCCTTTGATCGCTCCCGGCTGGTAGTAAGTAATACCATACTTATCTGTAGGGCGGAACTTGGTAGTGATAGCTGTAATGTCATTGTTCATAACACCAACACCCGCACCGAAGTAGATGCCGTAGATAGTTTTTTCTATCCAGTTATTAGGCCAGTTGAAGAGCTCTCCCAAAGATACGTTGCCGTTCATAGAGAAAGACGTGAACTCATTGTAAGAGCTCAGGCCTGATGTCCATGATTTTCTTGCAGAGTATGCATTAAGCGCACCGTGCTGCAGGTCGAAGTTCAGGTTTACCCATTCGTTTACATTACGGGCAATGTTGACCTTGTAAACCGGCTGCGGGTGAGAAGTGGTCCAGTCTCCGTATATATTAGTATATCCGAAACCTATACCTACTGTGAATTTACTGTATGGATAATATGGGTCCAACCTTACCTGTGCCTGAGCCGTCTGAAATCCGGCGAATGCCAAACAAACCGATAAGAGAAAGTTAATCTTACTTTTCATATTTAGTGCAATTTAGATGATAATTAATATTTCCACAAATTTTTCTTATAGTCCCTTATTCCTTGTTCTATGCGTTCTGCTTCTTTCTTCTGGTCTGCTTCATCAGGGTATTTATCCTTGATCCTCAGGTCGCCCGGATTTGATTCCTTAACGATAATAGTGTTGAAATTACGGGTAGCAAAGATGTCATCATAGCTTACGTTATAGATGTCCCTTTGTGTATCGTAGATCTCTTTACCTGCAAACAGTGTGCGGCACTGAGGGAAGTAGAGATAGAAAGGATGCTGCTCACCCAATACAACGCCATCACTCGATTTTACTTTCCTGATCGGTGCAAGACCTACTATTTCAGTTATTATTTTACTGTGTATCTTATCGTAGAAGATATCTTCTTTCAGTTCGAACTTAGTAATAGAATCCGGGTTGAACGGATTTACTACGGTACGCATACCGGTTTGTTCGCCTGTTAAAGAATCTATTACCGGTACGATACTGCTGTCAGAGAAAGCCCTCATTACCTGCCGGTATGAAAGCCTTTTCAGGAAACCTTCATCCTTGTAAGCAATGATCTTCTCCGCCTTAATAGCCTCCATAATGAACGACATCATTGTTTCTCCCGGTGCAGCGAATATCCTGTTCACAGAATCTGTGAGATCAATGATACGCCAGATACGTTTGTAGAACTTGATGTTATTCTTGTTGGGGGTAGGGAAGGGGAAAGCTTTAGCGCCTCTAAGCACAGGTATCTTGTACATACCATCCACAGGACGGGTACTATCCAGCTTGAATTTAAGATAGTCCAGCGTACCAGGATCAGCAACGAGCCCATCAGAATGAGTAGTATCTACTATATCATCAGGATCGATAGCAGGTGCAACTGCAACCGGTTTTTCCGGCTCCATTACGGGAGCTGCAGTCGTATCCGCCTTTGCGGTCTTGGTCGTCTTATGCTTCTTGGCCGGCTTCTTCTTTTTCTTTGCAGTGCCCTGGGCAGTTAACGCTGTGCTTAAACCCAGCGATAAAATAACCATAAGTGCAAATACAATATTTTTTTTCATATTCTAACTTTTATTCTCTTACTGTACTGTAAATGTAATTGGGTCTAATTGTCTCTTCATTCCGTCCGGACCTGTTGCATTTACGAAGTCGAAAGTAACACGTGAGCCAGATACAATGCTATTCATAGCTGCCTGCATGGCAGGAGTGAATGCATTACTATTAGATTCAAACACTTGTATGTCCTGACGTGGCTTGTTGATGAACAGAGTAAAGTGAGATATAGTGAACGGAGCATCGAAATCAAAATCTTCAAGAATAGCGAAGATCCTGTTCTGAGCTTTCATTGCACCTACACCCATAGAACCACCACCTTTGTTACCAAACTTAACGTGCGGAGGAGGTATGCGTTTTACGCGGAACTCACTTGTGCCTAAAACTGTTACCTTTCCTTTCTCCATTTCGCCTGATACAGTAACATTCACTTTGCCCGGCTGAGAAACAGAGACTGTGTAGTTACCATTACCACCTGAGATAGAACCTGCACTCATACTAACACGGATCTTTTCTTTAGGGATACCCGGAGCCGATATAGATACCGGGTTAGGCAAGCCAATGTAGAATACGTTCATCTTGGTAGGAGATACTGTTGCTGATGGTTTAGCTACAGTATAGGTCTGGGTTGGTAACTGGTATTCTTTTATTGCACCATCTGTCTGTTTTACACGGATAGTACCTGCCCATGTTTTTTCACCTTCTGCAGATGCAGTAACCGTATAAAGGCCTTTACCGTCTTTTACATTCAGTCTTTGGCCTCCTATTACGATCTCAGGGTTAGATGTAGTGCTTGATGCTGTAAGAAATACATCAGCTTTGTACTGCTGTCCTACCAATATGTAAGAAGAAGGAGCTACTGCTACAGCTTCGAAACGGTCAAGGTTGATAACAGCCTGGTCTACTTCGCCTAATATCTTTTTTACAACGTCAGATTCTGTGTTTTGAAGATCGGCC
>JAOQAP010000025.1 GCA_025963465.1 Flavipsychrobacter sp. | reverse complement strand
ACAAATAATATAATCAGCATAGAAGAAAATACGAATGGAGTGGTGCTTCCTAACGGTAATCGTGAAAAAGAAAGATGGTATCAGTTCAAAATACCTGTCGAGAACTATGACCATAAAATTGGTGGTATAGGTGATTTCAGGTCTATACGTTTTATGCGTATGTTCCTTAGTGGCTGGCAGGATAGTGTTACCATGCGTTTTGCTACACTTGAGCTTGGCCGTAACCAATGGCGTACGTTCAATTATTCTCTTACCACTCCTGGTGAGAACATGCCGCAACAAAACCAGGGACTTACAGATGTCACTGTTACCTCCGTAAGCCTGGAAGAAAACGCACAGCGCTCACCTGTTAACTACGTGATACCTCCGGGCGTCAATCGCCAGCAAACAGCTACATCGCAGAACCAGGTAGTGCAATTGAACGAACAGTCTTTGTCACTGAAAACATGTGCGTTGCAGGATGGCGATGCAAGGGGTATATACAAAGAAGTGAACGTCGATATGCGCCAGTTCTCTTTCCTGCGTATGTTCATACATGCGGAATCCCAGGTGGGACAAACTCCGGTAAAGAACGCAGATGTTGATGCATTTATGCGTATAGGCAGCGACTTTACTTCCAACTACTATGAGTATCGTATGCCTATGACCATTACACAGCCTGCAGCTACTGCACAGGGCGAGATATGGCCCGCTTCCAATGAAATGGACATCACCCTGCAGGACCTCGTAAATGCTAAAAAGGAAAGAGATGCAAAGGGTATACCTATCACTCAGCCCTATAGTGTAAAAGATCTGAAAGGCAATACCATTATAGTACTTGGAAATCCTAACATAGGTGGCGCAAAAAATATAATGCTGGGTGTGCTCAATCCGAAGAAGACCAACCAGACAGCAGCCGATGACGGGCTTCCGAAATGTACAGAGATATGGTTCGATGAAATGCGTTTGGCGGGAATTAATGACCAGGCTGGTTATGCGGCAGCAGGTAAGGTATCTGTGCAGATGGCAGATCTTGGTAATGTGAATGTGTCAGGTAGTATGCATACGCCGGGCTATGGTAATATAGACCAGAAAATAGAACAGCGTCTGCAGGATTACTACACGCAATACAATACCTCTACTAACCTCAGTCTCGGAAAATTAATGCCACGTAACTGGGGTATCACCTTGCCATTGTATGTAGGGTACACACAAAGTGTAAGTAACCCTAAATACGACCCTAACAATGGTGATGTGCTGGTAAGCGACGAAATGAATATAGCGAAGTCGGCAGCGGCAAAGGATTCTATAAAGAATGTTACACAGGACTTTACTTCTATTACCAGTCTGAACCTTACCAATGTGCGCATACAAGGCAACCCTTCGGCCCCGGCTAAAGCACGTATGCCATGGAGTATCAAGAACTTTGATTTCAGTTATTCTTACAACGATCAGTACAAGCATAATCCTACTATTGAATCTGATCACCTCATAACACAGAAGTATGGTGTAGGGTATGCATATGGCCTGAAAACAAAAGCAATAGAACCCTTTAAGAATTCTATAAGATCAAAATCGAAGTGGTTGGCGCTGATCAAAGATATTAACCTTACCCCATTGCCGTCCACATTTACTGTGCGCAATGAACTGACACATATATATGAGGAAACGCATGTGCGGAATATAGACGACGGCAGCGGTTATAAGATACCGCCTACCTATTATAAGTTATTCACCTGGACCCGCTTATATACAGTGCGCTGGGAGATCATGAGGTCGCTGTCGCTCGATTATTCTGCTACAAATATTTCCCGTATCGACGAGCCGACCGGAAAAATAAATACAAAAGAGAAAAGAGATTCGGTATTTGATGCGTTAAAAACATTTGGTCATAATACGTTCTATTCACAGTCATTCAATAGCTCTTATACCGTGCCGTTGAACAAACTGCCATTAACAGACTGGCTTGGTTTGCGCCTTGGCTATTCTGCTACATACTCATGGACGGGTGCAGCACCGGTTGCATATGAACTTGGTAACACAATAGGTAATACAAATACAGAAACAGTTGCGGGAGAAATGAATATGAAGCAGCTGTATAATAAATCGAAATGGTTGAAAGCTATAGATGCACCGCACCGCAAGAAGGGATCTGCGGGTAGCAAAGGAAATGAAATAAGCAGGCCGGGCGGAGACAGTAAAAAAGATGAAAAAGACCTGCGTAAAAAAGATGGTAACAGTATAGACAAAGCAGGGGCTCCAGGTGGGTCGGGCACAGGAGGTGCTGATGATAAAAATGGCGCTAAGTCAGATACAACAAAAAGCAAGGACAAGCTAAAAAAGGCCCCTGTTGACGAGAAGGAAGAACTTAAAGCATCTTTCCCTACTCTTGACTTGTCTAAGATGAGTGATGCACAATTGGATTCCCTTGTAGAAGTACAAAAAGAGCTCGACAGGAAAAAAGCAGCAGAAGAAAAAGCAAAGAAGAAGAAAGCCCGTAAAGCTGCACGAAGATTAAAACGTAGCAGGGTCCCGGAACTGTCACCGGCTGTTGAAGCGATAGGACGATTTGTTACGATGGTAAACCGCATACAGGTCAATTATACGCAAACATCAGGCACCACATTACCTGGCTATATGGATAGTACCCGTTTTATGGGTATCAATAATTATTCCCAGGCGCCGGGTTATAATTTCGTGTATGGCTACCAGCCTGATAATGCATGGCTGGCACGCCAGGCTGCAGCAAACAGGTTGTCAAAGGATTCCTTATTCAATGGTCAGTTCATGCAGAATTATTCCCGTAACCTTAGCGGCTCTGCATCCCTCGTTCCGATAAAAGACATGAGAATAGAGCTTTCTATGCAGCAGTCATTCAGCAAGTCGCATAGCGAATTGTATGCCGATACCGGTTATTATATAAACAACTCTCTGGTATTTGACCATTTCAATCCGTATGAAACAGGGTCATTCAATATCAGCTATGTAGCATTGCATTCTATGTTCAATTCTACAGAAGTGAACTCACCGATCTACAAACAATTTATTGCCAACCTCCCTATCATATCCCGCAGGTTAGGAAAGAGTAATCCGTACACTAACGGATTGGTTGACCCTAATGATCTTAATTACCAGAAAGGGTACACTAAATTCTCGCAGGATGTACTGATACCATCATTCATAGCTGCGTACAGCAATAAAGACGCTCACTCCCAGGCGCTGATAGATTACACACACAAGACCATATCAGATAACCCGTTCAGGTATTTTACCCCGTTGCCAAACTGGAAGGTTGATTATATAGGATTGGGTAAGATACCTGCCTTTGCCAAAGTATTTACTAGCTTTAAAGTATCGCACGGGTATACCGGTTCTATGTCTATGAATGGATTTAGTTCTAACCTCCTGTTCAATGATCTGTATGGTTTAGGTTTCCCTTCGTTCATCGATCCTATATCCGGTAACTATGTGCCTTTCTTCCAGGTGCCTAACGTTACCGTATCACAGGCGTTCAACCCATTGATAGGATTTGACGCATCATTGAAAAATAATCTTACCGGCAGGTTTGAAGTAAGGCAGTCAAAAATGGAGAGCCTGAGCCTTATAGATTACCAGATAAG
>JAOQAP010000086.1 GCA_025963465.1 Flavipsychrobacter sp. | reverse complement strand
CCCTTTAGTTTGAGCGGAGCCCTTACGGATATTTGTTTGAGCACATCCATGCTTGCTCCCTCTACGCCTATCGCAAAGAAGGCAAACTTCTTGCCGGCTTCTCCTTCCCGTACATTGGCCGCAGCCTTTGCCCATTCATCGGTAGGAGCGCCGTCTGTGATCAGTATGATCCACGGTTTGTAGTAAGCAATGCCATGTTCTTTGTATTCTTTTTTACGCTGTGCTACCAGCTCTATGCCCATATTGATGGCTGCACCCATGGGGGTGTCGCCTGTGGTGTCCAGTTCGCGGGGAGTGAAATTGGGTACGGTATGAAATTCAGATTCTACCGTAACAGGCCCGAAGGTAACCACAGCTATTTCTACTCTTTTAGTAGCGAGCGGGTCCTGTAATAATTCCTGCTTAAAGGTGCGTACACCTTCATTCAGCTGCATGATAGGCATGCCCCCCATAGACCCGGAAGTATCCAGTAACAACACACATGGACACCGTGGTTCGGGGTTGTCAGCAAAGTTGTCGCTGCCGAAAGGTATCTGCTCAAAAGAAATATACTCGTCCATGGTTGTAAAGATAAAATTTTAATGTGGGAAAGTAATGTTAATGTGGCAATGCAATAATGTGGGGTGTGTGATCTTAATAAATAAAATAGCGGGCACCCTAAAGGATGCCCGCTAAAAATAGAACGATCTATGCTAGTTCTTTACAAAAGAAAGCGATTTTATATCGTTCCTGTCATTTTGTAATTTTATGGAATAGATGCCTGGTAGTAATTTGCTGATGTTGATCTTGTCAGTATTGAGAGAGAGATTTCCCTTTTGAACTGTTTTGCCCAATACATCCGTTATCTCATAGTTTTTAGCAACAGTGCCTTCGGGACTCGTTACAGATAATATTTCAGAGGTAGGGTTAGGAAACAGCGACCATTCTTTTGTACCGATCGTTTCAGAAACGAGTGTCGTACTTCCTGTTTTGAAGCCGCTCCAGCTAGGAGTGGCCGGAGTGCCTTGGGTGAATTTGTAATTAGTATAGAACGTTCCGACAGGCGGTATATCATACCCGTTCCATGCAAATAGGACTGGCTGGTCCAAACCAAGGTAATTAGGGCAAGATGCAGCAGATGCCCTGAAATCGGCGGCTGCACCATAAAATTCCGCACATGGAGTTACATCATTTACTTTGTAAATAGTATTGGTCCAGTATGATATAGGAGACGCATCGTCTATTGGTTCCACGGCCAGCATCTCATAATGTTGCGGGGTAGTTGATACAGGTGTGCAATCATGTATAATACCATAATTATTGGTGCCCCATACCGATATCTGCGGTGTCATAGAATGGTAGGGAGTTGGGAAGCTTGAGCATCCCGTGGTATAAAAATCAGTATACTGAGAAACGACATCGTAACCTGAAGTTATGTCATCATAAGTGCGTATCTCGTAGTTTGCCGGAGTAGAGCTATTCAGTATACTCGCCACAACCTTATACTGCACAACTGATGAACTTAGTGCATAATTGTCGACAGCATCAATACGTGGTTCTACACCAGTTGTAGCGCTGGCATCCAGCAATACCGGTGTTCCGGCAGATCCGGAAGGGTCAAAGGTGCATGAGTATAATCCACCTGAAGCCCCGATATAGGTGACATATCCCATGTTTGTAATGGGCGATGACCCTCTCTGAACAGCAGCAATATCCGGATCAGTACCCTGATCAATCGTTGTAACTCCTCCTCCTCCAAGTAATCGTGTGGTAAGGTCACCGTAAGCTGCCTTTACATCGCCGGTAGCAATATCGGTGAATGTGATCATGAATTTTCCGATGTAAGGCAGTGATGGTGCAGGAGCGCAGCCGCGAAGATCATTGAATGCGGCCATTACATCGATATGTACATCATAGGTGGTATATGCGGGTAAAATTAAGTTGTTAATATAAGTTACGGTTAACCCCGGGCTCTTTGAAACTTTAAAGAAATCAATACGCGGATTTGAATTACCATCGGCATATGCAGCAGCCATGATAAAGTCGTTGCAGGGATTATAAGGGAATACATTGTCAGTATTTCCTAACACCAAATCTATGCCCGCCTGGCTAATATCTGAAGTAAACGCTGTTGCTGCAGCTGTGGTAGATAAATTATTCATTCGGAGCAAATGGATCTCACCTATGCCCGACGGAGGGAACAACAGTGGATTACGTCCTACCGGCAATGCGCAGGCATATATACCCAAGGGGTTGGTTGTGGGACCTTCCCTATAAGCTATTGCAGCAGTGTTGAGTGATAAAGGCTGAAAGGCCATACCTGAGACCCATCTGATATCTGAATTGCCGGGCCATGCAATGCCGGGCGGCTGCGCATTTGCAGTATTGTAAGATGCTAAGATGCCTGTAAGGCATAAGGTCAGCGCTGTTTTTGCTGACAATGTTTTCAGTGAAGTGTTTTTCATAAAAAGGTTTTTTTTGTTTTCAAAAGAAAAATTTTCAGGTGTTATGAAAAAAAGGGTGTAAAGTCATCTTTCTAATCTGACCATAGGCAATGCAGTTTAAAGGATGAGAAAAAGGAATGGTATAACCGCAATGTACCGTTCGGGGATAGCAGTTTCCAAAAGAACCTAACCAACGGGCGATATTTCTAACGAGCGTGCAGGTGCAAGTATAATAGCAGTGGTGCTATCAACAAATCAACGGAAGGTTGCATTGGATATCTACGGACAAAGCAAAGCTTCACTTTCTTTGCGGAGCTTATCTTTTTTAATAGAGACGACACCTACTTCTTCGCAAACGAGCCCTCCGGCGAGGTTGGATATCTCTGCCATCAGGTCGGGGTCTTTGGTGAGGGTGTAGACAAGCGCTGCTGTGGCAATGACGGTATCTCCCGCGCCTGATACATCTGCTATATTGCGGATGCGGGAAGGAATAATGGATGAAGCAAAGCCATTGTTGTAGAATACGCCTTTTTCGGACAGGGTGATGAAAGTGACCTCGTGATGTAACACAGCGTTTAGCTTGCTGTGTACTTCATTCAGCTCTTTCTCATCTGTATTTTCTATTGGCATGTTCAGACCTTCGCGAACCTCTTTCAGGTTTGGCTTAAATATGGTGACGTCCTTGTATGCAAGGAAGTTCTTATGCTTTGGGTCAACTGCTGTTACTATGCCTATTTCTTTGCAATGGGCAGCTATGCGCTGTATCACATTTTCTTTCAGCAGGCCTTTATTGTAATCTTCAAATATGAGCGCATCAGGTTTTACCCGCTGCAAATACTTAAGCACTACATCTATAAACGGGTGTTCTTCGTCCGGATATAGCTCGTCGGTTACTTCATCATCTATGCGCATCATCTGCTGATTGCGGCTGAGTATGCGTGTTTTGGTTGTAGTGGGCCTGCGCCAGCTTTGTGTGATAAGACTTGTATCGATACCTGCATCATTGGCCAATTTTATTAAAGACGCACCTTCGCTATCATCACCTATCACGCTTGCAAGAGTTACTTTAGCGCCAAGGGCTTTACAATTGAGCGCCACGTTAGCTGCGCCACCCAGCCTGCTTTCCCTGCGGTGCAATGAAACGATGGGTACGGGCGCTTCGGGTGAAATACGGTCTACATTGCCCCACCAATAATTGTCGAGCATCACATCGCCCACCACAACTACGTGGAGGCCATCCATATTATCAAACACCTTCTGCAGCTCAGCTTTATTCGTTTGCATTGCTTTTCTTTTGCACTATAAAGTAAATAGGTATACCTGTAAGAACAATGATCAGTCCAGGCCAGGTATACATAGGTTTGTAAACCAGCAAAACAACGCATATGGTAGCTGCCAGTATAATGTATAACAAAGGTATAAAAGGGTAGCCGAACGCCTTGTACGGCCTTGGTACATCGGGCTGTGTGCGGCGTAGCTTGAAGATACCTGCTATAGTAAGGATGTAAAATAACAATACGGTAAAGATGATAAAGTCGAGCAGGTCGCCATACTTGCCGCTGAGGCAAAGGATAGACGCCCAGCCGAATTGCATCCACAGTGCCGCGCCGGGTACTCCGTTCTTATTCAGTTTTTTAGCAGCAGGTAAGAACAGGCCGTCGTTGGCCATTGTATAGTATACACGTGAGCCTGAAAGGATTAGCCCGTTGTTACAACCGAATGTAGATACCATGATCATCAATGCGATGAATGTAGTACCTGCGCTGCCAAATATTTTTAATGCTGCTGCCAGAGCCACCCTGTCTGACGGGGCATTAGCTATTTCCGGTATGGTCATTACATTCAGGTACATGAGGTTCATGGAAATGTAAATGACTGTAACTACTACAGTACCTATCAGTAAACTAAGACCAATATTGCGTTCCGGGTTTTTTATCTCACCTGCTATGAACGTTACATTGTTCCACGCATCGCTGGAGAACAGTGCTCCTACCATTGCGGCACATAATGGCCCCATGATAGCGAGGCCAAAGAGGCTATTGTGAGTGATCACTCCGTCACTGCTTTTTGCAATAGAGTGTGCCATCCATGCTTGTGTCCAGTTGCCCTGCCAGATACTGTGATCTTTGAAGAACAGGAAGCCGAAAATAATGAGCGCACCCATGGCGGCTATCTTAGCGAAAGTGAAAAAGAACTGTATCCACTTGCCGCTTTTGATGCCTCTCGTATTGATGTAAGTAAGCAAGAAAATGATGACTATGCCGAATAATTGTGCGGCGGAGATATTAAAGCTACCAGGACTACCCAGCAGGATATTGCCATCGCCCAGCGAAGGGATAAGATAGCCTGTGAACTTAGCAAAGCCTACGCCTACCGCTGCTATAGTACCCGTCTGTATAACAGCGAAGAATGACCAGCCATAGAGAAATCCATATAATTTGCCGAATGCCTCGCGGAGGTATACGTATTGTCCGCCTGCTTTTGGGTACATGCCGCTCAGCTCGCCATAACTGAGGGCGGCTGCAAGCGTAATGAAACCTGACAATAGCCAAACTGCAATAAGCCAGCCAGCGCTGCCCAGCTGCCGCGATATATCTGCACTTACTATGAATATACCTGAGCCTATCATGGAGCCGATAACAAGAAGGGCACCATCGAGCAAGGTCAGTGAACGGACAAAAGAACCACCGGTAGCAGGAGTATTATTTTCCAAATGAATTGATTTTCAGAAAAATACTATTTATTTCTTATTTGGTTCGTTTTTTGCGCTGGCGTTCATTCCGGCTACTACATCTTTGGTAATATCCAGTTGCTTATTAGCATACAGTATAGATGAGCCTGATGCTGAAAAAGAAAGGATATAATCGTAGTGCCTTGTTTTGTTATATTCTTCCAGGAAAGCATCAAGACGTGTCTTCAGATCTTTATTGAAGGTTTCCTGCTCTTTCATTAATTGCTCCGTGAGCGCCTGTTTGCGTGTTTCCAGGCTCTGCCTCATCTGCATCAGGCGTTTTTGTGCGGCCTCGCCTTCTGACTGTGTGAGCTGGTTAGCCTCTGCTTTCTTTTGCAGCGATGCTGCATCGTTCTGCATTTGCTGGTAAGAGCGTTCCAGTTCGCCTTCCATTTGTTCCTGGCGTGCTTTGAACTGTTCACGCTTTGTTTTTAATAGCTCGTAGTTAGCCTCCAGGGAATCGATATTTACATAGGCTACCTTGCCTGCATTGTTAGTGCCGGGTTCAGCGGCAACAGTAGTAACAGCTGCCGGGGTGTTCTTAGAATTAGCGTTGTTGCAAGCGCCAAGGGCCAGAAATGCAGAAAGACATAAAGAGCCGATAATAAAAGATATATTCTTCATTTAATATTATTTAATTGATTTTGGTCAAAAGTAATAGCTAAACAGCTAAATAGTGCGAATAATGTTTCATAAAGTTGTCATAAATAGTAATGGTGACCTGTTTTCATATAAAACCCCGGCTCGATGA
>JAOQAP010000009.1 GCA_025963465.1 Flavipsychrobacter sp. | reverse complement strand
GATCAATGGCACACAAAGAATAGATTTCGACTTGTTCTCCTTTATGTACTCATCATTGCCGAACAGGATGTTTCTCGATGCATCGTCCAGCATCACTACTTCTTTCGTCTGGTATACATAGTTCACCACAGACTCTGCCAGCAGGCCGCTATGTTCCACCGGTATCGATCTTAATATTTTCTCTTCACCTGTAGCTGCGTTTATTTCTGCTTCTATATAGCGTACATCGTTCTTCTCCATAATGAAGAAGCCACGCTGTGCGCCTACATTTTCTATCAGCAGCTGCATCAGCTTTTTCAGCAGTCGCGACAGTACTATTTCTTCCGATAGCACAGAAGATGCTTTAATAACGGTAGCAAGATCTATAAAGCTTTCATGCTTATTGTCCTTCACGATCATTTTATCATCTTCATTGTCATACCTCGATGCTGCTTCCAGTATAGGGTAGCGCTTCAGCATTTGCTTCAGCTTCGCATCAGCGCCCCATCTGCGGTATGCCTTATAGGCGTTCTGCATGTAGAACCTCGCCAGTACTTCCTCCTGGGTATTGGCAAAAAACAAAGCGGCACGCTCCCAGCACATGGCCAGGTCGCCCAGTATGTTATTTGCCGTGGCATCTTTCAGTGCCTGGTCGTAGCATACTTTGGCCTGTATGTTGTCGCCTTTTATCTGGTAATATTCCCCTTCTACAAGCAGTCTTTTGTAGCTGTAGTTTTCAGGACATAGTTTTTCAAATTTTTTCAGGTGAGCAATGTTTTTCTTCAATGTGCTCAGCTGTGAAGATGTGGCAGCCTGTTTATTTTGTATGATCAGCCCTGTAATAGCCAGTGAATGATAGAACTTGTACATAGGGTATAGCACAGATCCTCTCACACTTTCCAGGAAGGTGCCGGCCGTTTCAATGTATTTGAGCGCGGCTTCCGGCATATTGAATACAATCGAGATAAATGCCTTCTGAAAATAAAGGTTATGAAAATACACTTTATTGTTCATGGATATTTCAGCTATGCTTATTTTATCCTCGTCAAATATTTCGCCTTTCAGTATCTCGGGGTGTTCTTTCTCATCCACCAGGTTCACTACAGACTGTCTGAATATTCTTAGTCGCGTTATAGTAAGGTCTTGCCTGAATTTTTCTATCTGCTGGTCCAGTACTTCTAATTTCTTTGCCAGGTTATTCAGCGGGTAGCCCATCACGAACATCTGGTAGGCCATATTTTGCGCAGCATAGGAGCTCCACTCATTATCGCCTGATTCCATCGCCCATTTAAAAGCCTCTTCCAGGTCATCTATCGTTTCATGTAGCGGGGTGCGCCAGTGGTTCAGGAATACGTTGTTCGTAGTTTTGATCATCCCGCTTACTTCATCAGCTTTCAGCTTTTTCACCAGGTTCAGTGCAATCTTACCAAAGGTGATACCATTGTCTATCTCTCCCATATACCCGCTCAGTATAAAGCCGTAGGCCGAGAAGCTGTACGGCGATTTGCGGGATAACCCTTTACTGGCAGATAGTCGCACCATCTTGAAGATAAGCAGCGGCACCAGTTCCGGAGCTGCAAAATAAGATGCCGATGAAATATCTGAAAGGATACGCATGATAGCATTCGTTTCAGGGTCAGTCATTTGCGGCAGGTCATTATAAAAGTCTACTGTTTTGCTCTTTAATGCCCACTTCGTTTTCAGCAGGTTGATGATGGTTGTTATTTGCCCTGGCTTGATGGTAAAATGAACATGCATTTTATCAAGTACAGACAGGCCAAGTGTAATAGCCTCTATCAGTTTATTCTCAGCTATCAGTTTTTTAATGCTCACCTCGTAGCCACGTGCTGCATCAGTAAGGTTTTTGCTGTGGTCTATTATGTCCTTTACCCATGCATCTACCTTGTTATATTCTCCCGAGAAGTATGCCGATTCTGCCGCTTCACCTGTAGTCGTCAGTAGCAGGTCATAATTAGTGTCCCAGCGGTTGTCCAGTAGCTCCAGGCTCTTTTCAAAGTACAGCAGTGCCATAGGGTAGGCTGCCGAAAATACTGCCCTGCGTGCCGCGCTTAGGTTCAGCATTGTGAGCTCTGCCTTTGTTTTCGGCTCTGTGATCAGGTCAGCGCCCAGGTTCCAGTGGTTAACTATGTCAAATATTCTTTCCTGCTGTTCGGCTTCGGTAGTGTTTTGTAGTATTACCTGTCCTATTTTCAGGTGAATGGCTTTCTTGTCTTCTTCCGGTATCAGGGTATATATCGCTTGCTGTATACGGTCGTGTACAAATTTGTATTGCCCGGTTATCTGTATCAGCATGCCATCTATCAGTGGCTGTTGCAACAAATGCTCAATGATCTTTTCATTCTGCCCTTTTATCTGCGATATGGCTTCTTTCGTAAACCTGTTACCCAGCGATGAGGCTATCTTTAAAACATCAATGATGTCTGCAGGCATCTTTTGTATCAGCGATGTAATGAAGTCCACTACATTGCCGGATACGTTCATGTCCAGGATATGGTCCTTGTTCCATGTCCATTCCCGTTTGTCAAAGTCAAAGCTCAGGAACTGCTCATCGTATACCGATTTTAAGAACTGGTGTACGTAGAATGCGTTACCATTTGTTTTGCTGTAGATGATCTCCGCAAGGTCATGGGCGTTTTTCTGGTCGGTGCGCAGCAGGTCCTGTATAAGGCCGTATACATTGCTGTACGAAAGATCGTTCAGCTGTATCTCGTCAAATACGATGTCTTTCGCCCGCAGGTCATTCATCATTTTGGTCAATGGATGATCCGCCTCTACTTCATTATTACGATAAGCGCCTATGATCATCAGGTGCCTCAGTGCCTTATCGTTCATGATCAGGTTGATCAGGTTCAATGAAGAAACATCGGCCCATTGCAGGTCATCAATAAAAATGACTAATGGTGAGTCCTTGTCCAGTGTGGCATGCAGGAAGTTCAGCAATACGTAGTTGAAACGGTTCTGTGCTTCTACACCTTTCAGGTCTACTATGTCAGGCTGTACACCTATCAGTGTTTCTATACCGGGCATCAGGTCGGCAAGCACCTTTCCTGAGTTGCCTATTGCTTCTTTTACTGCTTTTTTCCATTTGTACTGGGTCGCCTGGTCCGATATCAGTATGTACTTGATCAGTTCTCCGAATGCCTGCCTGAAGGCAAAGTATGGAGAGTCTATCTGCATCTGGTCAAACTTGCCCTTGATGAACAGCCCGTTCTTCCCTGCTATAGGTTTTTGTATCTCAGATATAAGCGCAGATTTACCACTGCCCGAATAGCCCGATACCATCAGCAACTGCTGGTGGCCGTTGATACATTTTTCAAATACTGCGTACAATGTATTTATTTCTGCGTCTCTTCCGTATAGTTTTTGCTGGGTAAAATACTTGCCCGAATAATCATTGCTGGCAAGCACTATTGTGCCAATATCAATATCCGCCTTCATGTGATTGATGCACGCCTCAAGATCGAAGTGTACGCCAAATGCAGACTGGTAACGGTCTTCCGCATTCTTTGCCAGTAATTTAAGTATGATGTCCGAAATTACTTTCGGTATTGTATTATCTAGCAGTATCGGGGCTACAGGTGTTTGGGCTATGTGGTAATACACCAGCTCCATAGGGTCCGTTGTTTCAAATGGTGTTTTCCCGGTAAACAGTTTATAGAGTATTACACCTAGTGAGTAAAGGTCAGAACGGACGTCTATGTTCCTGTTTATCCTGCCTGTCTGCTCCGGCGATATATACCTTAATGAATCAATGTCAGAATGCTTTAAGAATATTTGCTCTACATTGGTATTGTTTTGTTTTGATGCTATGCTGAAATCAATGATCATTACCTTATTGGTAATGTATTCTACCAGTATGTTCGTTGGGTTCAGCTGTGCGTGAATGATGTTTTCCCGGTGTAGCTCAGATACAGCTTCGGCCAGCTTATCAGCCAGTTTTATTTTGTCGGTAATACTGCCAATTGCATGTTTTTCAAATAGTTCATTGAGGTTCATTCCGTCAATGAATTCCATGGCTATTGCACTATGGTTATCTATTTTCGTTTTTTGCAGTACTTTTCTTATACAACCCACTTTCGTTATAGAGCATATCTCAAATTCATTGTCCAGTTGTGCGGTCAGTTCTCCCGATGGGAATTCTTCATTGAGTATTTTGTGGCAGATAACAGGTCCGGTCGGCGCATTATTTTTATTAATGACGATGACAGAGTCTTCGCCGTAATTGATCACATTATTCCGATCAATGTTTTTGATCATTTCCTGAAGTTTATAATATAGCTGTTAATTTATAGCATTTTTTTGAATTCTCATAATGACATTTTAGTTAATTAAATATTTAAAGCCCTATGTATTACATAGGGCTTTAAAAAAGTATGCGATAATAAGACTAAGCTTTAAATGCCTTTGCCATGGTCAGCGTATCCATATACACCTGCACATGGGTTACCTTCCCTGATGCTAGTTTGAATGAATATACCCAGTCTGTTTTATATGTTTTGCCGGTAGCTATCACTTTGGCTTCGTTGTAGCCCATCGCATTCACTGTGTATTCATTGGCGCAGTATTCTGTTGCTTCAAATGAGATCATCTGCACGGAATGCGATACCAGGCCCATCATCTGGCCTATACCCGCCAGCCCTTTGAATGTTCCTGAATACGGGATGTCAGCGTTATCGCCCGGCTCTACCCAGATAACGTCAGGGCTCAGCAGCGACATAAAGCCCGGGATGTTTTTGTCGGCATAGTACTGGAATAGTTGCTTTATGATACTTGTGTCTGTTGGGTGGCTCATGTTTATAAAGAATTAGTGGTTAAGAAATCAGCTCCTGCAGTTGGTTCGGGTTGGGTTATCTTATTTTTATCGTGTCTGAATTTATACAGCGACTCATACATGGCTTTACGTCCCCTGTTAAAACCGCCTAATGGCCGATGCTCTGCCGAGCAATGCCACGCATTATAAGTAAGGTTCTCTCCGAATGTTCTTTGTTTGTCAGAATTGAATTCCTGCTTCGGTATCCTTATTGTTGCCATTTTTATCAGCGGAGATGTCCATTCTATTGTGCCATCCTCTATCGGCATTGCAACAGGGTCCGTCTGGAATTGTATGTAAAAATCATAGTGTATGTCCCTTTTGGCCAGTGTAGCTACCAGGTTAGTGTTCAGGTAGTTTTTGTCACGCTCACTGGTATATTCCAGCACATTGTCCGGTGATGGTTTTACTACGTATTTCACCGCTTTCGAATCATCTCCGAAACGGTACGGGGATACACTATAATAAGGAATACCTAACGTATGCTTGCAGCCTATCAATAGCTTGGTCACTGTTCTTATAGCTATTTTCAGGTTGCCCAGGAAATATGCAGGTATGGCCAGTTTTTTTTTCGATATGCTTGCCGTCATCAGTCCGTGAAATTCATCAAGGTTTTTGGCAAAGAATATCGGGGAGCTAGCCAATACAAAGTCGTGTGACGTATCCTTTTCTGAGCCGTACAACAGCTTCTCTCCGGGTACGTTCATAAGTTTCAGGGCAAACCCACGGGTGTCTTTCTGCTTGTCGGGCAATACTTTGGTTTTACCATTAGATAATCTCAGCCACGCAGGGTATGATACTGCGTTTTTAAATAAGCCAACACGTAGCTCGGCCGGAAGGTTGGGTTCTACGATGAACTCCGCTTTTACACAACCGTGCATCTTGCTATGTACTTGCCGTAGTGTTTGTGTCGTCTTGTACAGGTCTTCCAGTTGGTCCTGCATTTGCTGGATCATTTTTGCGACGATCACTGGCTCATTTTCCCTCGGGTATTCTGCCCCGAGTGTCAATTTTAAACCATTAGATGTGTTATCAGCCATCAGTTATATCTTATGATTATTGCTATAAATATACTCGTTTGGAATTAAAATGGGGTAAAAATATGCAGTATTGCTTTAAAGGTGTATTTTTAAATGCAATAACGAACCGTTAAGAAAACAGCCCTATCTGGTATTGATGACGTTTATTAGTTCATTAATTTAATACGGAATTAACTCAGCAATTATGCCTTTAGTAGACAGATTAAATGCACCCGGCCCTAAGCGGTTGCTTTCTTTAGATGGTGGTGGGGTGCGCGGGGCAATAAGTCTTGGCTATTTGAAACGCCTCGAAACAATTCTTGCACACCAGCACAACAACCCGGATTTTGTTCTCGCTGACTATTTCGATCTTGTGGGTGGTACCAGCACTGGCTCTATCCTTGCTTCCTGCATAGCCATTGGTATGAAGGTAGATGATATTAAGATCAGGTACTTTGATGTGATCAACAAGATTTTTGCTAAAAAATACGCCCAGTGGAATGTCATACCCGGCAAAAATGCACAGAAGATCGTCAACATTTTATTTTCAAAGGCAGATTACGATTCCCGGCCGATTGAGGAGGCACTGCAAGGTATTTTTAAGGACATAACCCTTGGCAGTGATGCGTTTAAGACAGGTCTGTGTATTGTTACCAAGCGTGCAGATACTAATAGTACATGGCCCTTGCTCAATCATCCTGGTGGAAAATACTTCAATAGCGATGATGGCAAGAACAAAGACATCTTGCTATGGAAAGCCGTACGTGCCAGTGCGGCAGCGCCTACTTTCTTTACCCCGCAGGTTATAGATGTAGGTGGTGGTATGAATTCAGCCGCCTTCGTAGATGGAGGCATGACCATGGCCAATAATCCTGCCCTGCAAACACTTATGGTAGCCACCCTGCAGGGCTTCCCTTTT
>JAOQAP010000272.1 GCA_025963465.1 Flavipsychrobacter sp. | reverse complement strand
AATCTATTTAAAAAAGGCCACCGGCTTATGATACAGATACAGAGTTCCTGGTTCACGCTGGCTGACAGAAACCCGCAGCAGTTCGTGAACATCTATACGTCTGACAACAGCGCCTTTATACCGTCGGACATTAAGATATGGAGCGATAAGGACCATGCGAGCAAGATCGTGTTGCCGGTGGTAGAGTAAGTGGCGCGAGTCGACCACCCCGTCTCGTTTCGGCTGGCTTCGCCCTGCCTCGTCTGTGAGCTACGCTCGTGCCTTTGCAAGGCACCTAAAACAGGAGGGGAGTTACGTGGCACAGATCTCATTACCAGAACAAAATGGGAGTTTCAAAAAATTTGGGTAAAAATTGTTACAGATTTTATTATTATTCATAAATAGGGGATTTCTGCAGTGAGCGTGTCTTATATGAAAGCAACAACCTGTTGGACGCTATCTACCTCAATCAACAACCCGGTACTATTATGAGCATGGATGCTTCAGAAAATGTTTTGTCTGTAGCATCTGCCCTCTTCGAGGAGGTTTTCAGGTCGCACTTCAGCAGCCTGCACTCCTACGCATGCAGTATCATAAAGGATGAAGAGGTGGCGGAAGAAGTGGTGCAGAATGTTTTTTGCAAGCTATGGGAGAAGCAGGAACAGCTATTGAACAGCGAGGGAGTACTGCCCTACCTGTACCGTGCGGTGCATAATGAAAGCCTGAACTACTTACGGCATGACAAAGTGAAGGAGGGATACCGTGCCTATGTGGCGGGCAATAAGAGCTATGCCAATAATCATGACCCTGCAGCCATAAAAGAGCTGCAGCAGCGGATAGATGATGCACTGAACGAACTGCCTGAACAATGCCGAACGATATTTCAGCTGAGCAGGCTGGAAGAGCAGAAATACCGGAATATTGCCGAAAAACTGGGAATATCAGTGAAAACGGTGGAAAACCAGGTAGCAAAAGCGGTAAAACTGCTCAGAAACAAGCTTGCAGAGTTTTTACCAATATTATTAATGATCTGTATCAGTATAAACAATTTAAAGGCGTGAACATGGAACAGGGGAATATAACAGATGCGCTGCTGATGAAATACCTGCTGGGCGAAGTGACAGATGCCGAGCGTGGACAGGTACAACACTGGCTCACCGAAAGTGATAATAAAAAGCATTACTATGAGCTGAAACTGGTATGGGACCAGAGCCAGAATGCTTTATTAAAAAGTACTATAAATACAGAAGAGGCATGGGGACGACTGAAGGCACGACTGGCAAAAACACAAAGCGGCAGGACGATACCTATGCCTTCGAGTAATTATAAGTGGCTGCGGGTAGCTGCAGTTTTGCTCCTGCTGGCAGGAGGTGGCCTGCTGGCCTGGTACCTGGCACCGCAAAAGGAACTGGCTGAAGCAGTACTGGCGTCAGTAAACATAGACACACCTAACATACAGAATAATAAACAGATAGAAAATATACCTGAACAAAATAATGAAGTAAATGAAGCACCCGTAAATGATAAGCCCACTGTAGTAAAAGTGAAAAAAGGCTACTCTCCTACCCGCGTGGCTACGGCAATAAATGTGGCGCCTCCGACATTGAACAGTGTGGCCCCTCATAAATACATTTGCAATGGTACGGCGTGCCCGCTGGAGGTGTGTATTACGCAGAGCCTTACCTGCGGCAACCGCAAACCTGTCTCCTACTCTACCTGCAACACACTGGAGCCTGATGAGGCAGGACAGCTAAGTCTGAAAATAGGCGGTGTCCCGACCCAAAACTGCAGGCAGACCATACAGGAAATAAGAATAACCAGGATGACGACCGGGGAAAGCATAGTGCTTAATGCAGAATCTAGCCCATCTACAGCTCAGGAACTATATAACTATATAACCGGGCAGAAGAAAGGTGATATACTTGCGGGCGTTTTCCATACAGATTGCGAAAATGAAGAAAGTGAACATACACTAAGATTTGACAATAATAATTACGGACATTTGATACTCCAATAGAATTTTTTCAGTAATATTAACCATCAAAAACAGAATATATGAAAAAGGTAATTCTCTCATTACTTTGTATGAGTGTAACAGCAGGAGCTCTAAGGGCGCAGACAGCATCAGCAGCTTTATCAACAAAACCAGGAACGACAGCGCCCCAGGCACCATCACTACCTATAAAACCAGCGGTAGAAGTACCTCCTGTATCTCCGGCACCACCGGTCGCACCTGCTCCGGGTTCAAAACCAACCAACCCAAATATCGGTGTTTTTAAATTTGAAGAAGAAACGCATGACTATGGTACAGTAGTAGAAGGGCCGCTGGCCGAATGCGACTTTGTGTTCAGAAATACGGGTAAAGAACCAATCGTTATCAATGGAGCACATGGTTCATGCGGTTGCACAGTACCTACATGGCCCCACGAGCCAATATTGCCGGGACAGAAGGCGACCATACATGTAGCCTATACCACCAATGGCCGCCAGGGATATATAAACAAGGATGTGATCATCAGTTCTAATGCATACCAGGATCCTATGAGGTTGCATATAACCGGAACTGTAATACCTAAGCCGGTGCCTGCTGCACCGCCTACAATAGATAGCAAATAAGTTGAGGTATAATACAAACAAAGAGCGGGCTGAAAATTCAGCCCGCTCTTATTTATAGATCTTATTGTAACTGTTATGCAAGTACACCACCGTACATTTCCAGGCGAAGCGCCTTGATGCGGTCGCTGCTCATATACTCGTCAAATGACATTTCACGATCAATAAGTCCGTTTGGTGTTATTTCCAGTATACGATCTGCAACGGTATTAGCGAGCTCATGATCACGTGTTGTGAACAGGATAGTGCCCTTAAAGTCCTTCATACCATTATTGAGCGCAGTGATACTTTCCAGGTCCAAGTGGTTGGTAGGCTCATCCATCAACAGCACATTACCCTTCACCATCATCATGCGACTCAGCATGCAACGTACCTTCTCGCCTCCACTCAGTACTGTAGATTTCTTTAATGTTTCTTCACCGGAGAACAACATCCTTCCGAGGAAACCACGGATAAAGGTCTCATCCTTTTCTTCAGAATACTGGCGCAACCAGTCGATGAGGTTATTATCATCGTCCTGGAAATACCGAGCATTATCAGATGGCAGATAAGATGTAGTAACAGTTACGCCCCATTTGAAAGAGCCTTCAAAGTCTGTATCTTCTCCTGAAAGTATCTCATATAATGCCCTTGTTGCCAATGAGTTATTTGAAAGTATCGCAACCTTCTGCCCACGCTTCAGATCGAAGCTGATATCTTTAAATAATACTTCGCCATGCATGGTCTTACCCAGCTTTACGACTTCAATTATCTGGTCACCCGCCTCACGAACCTGGAAGTTGAACAGGATAGCCGGGTATTTACGGTTGGATGGCTGCATGTCATCCAGCTTAATTTTATCCAATGCTTTCTTACGGCTTGTTGCCTGTTTAGACTTAGATGCATTGGCCGAGAAACGGGCGATGAACTCTTTCAGTTCCGCTATCTTGTCTTCTGCTTTCTTGTTCTGGTCGCTACGCTGTTTTAACAACAACTGGCTACTTTCATACCAGAAGGTATAGTTACCTGTATATATGTTTATTTTACTGAAATCGATATCGGCAATATGGGTACATACAGTATCCAGGAAGTGACGGTCATGCGATACGACCAATACGATCTTATCATAATCTGCCAGGAAGTTCTCCAGCCAGTTGATCGTTTCGAGGTCAAGGTCATTGGTAGGCTCATCCAACAGCAGGATGTCGGGATTGCCGAATAATGCCTGCGCAAGAAGCACCCTTACCTTCTGGTTACCGTCCAATTCCTTCAGCAACTTAGCATGATGCTCTTCTTTAATACCCA
>JAOQAP010000264.1 GCA_025963465.1 Flavipsychrobacter sp. | reverse complement strand
GCCATAAATTCCCGTACCTGCAAAGGTCGTAATGATCTGCCCGCGTGAAATACTACTGAAGGCAAAAAGGAACAATGCCGACAGAAAGACGCATAGATTTTTTTTCATAATTTTTGTTTTAATTGTTTCACTGATGATAATAGAAAATAAGGGCTGTAAATATTTGTGGGGAATCTGTTGATCCCTTCACAGTTTAACTGGTGTTAAAAGAACTATGCCAACTATGTTAAATTTCAACCTGTATTTTCTACAAAAGAGCTTGATAACACAGTTTTCAATGTTGTATATCAGGCAATTAAAATCAGAGTATGAGCAAAGATATAGCTGCACTGTTAATAATAATGAACATAAACCTAAAAAGTGTTTATACCTGTAATGTGAAATACGAGTATGTTTGCACCCATTTTAAGAACATGAAAAAAGCACTGATACAAATGCACATGGCTGTCTTGCTGTGGGGCTTTACAGGGGTACTGGGCAGGGCCATATCGCTGGATGCGCCTGTGCTGGTATGGTACCGTATGCTGCTCACTGCTCTTTTTATGGCAGCTATCATTATTTACAGGAAACAGTGGATAAAACCCACACCGGCAGATGTAGTAAGGCTTGCTGTAATAGGGGGGCTTATGGGCCTTCATTGGGTAGCTTTTTATGGGGCTATTAAATTTGCCAACATCTCTATCGCCCTCGTTTGTTTGTCCACCGCCAGTATATTCACATCCCTGCTCGATCCTTTTGTAAACAAAGGCCATCACGACATTAAAGAGATCCTGCTTGGTTCGCTGGCTATTGCAGGTGTTTATCTCATTTATAAATTCCAGCAATTTTATGGGCTGGGTATTGCCTTTGGTATAGCAGCGGCCATTCTTAGTTCCATATTCACCGTGCTCAATAAGAAAATATCAGAAAAGTATCCTGCGCGCACTATGGTATTCTACGAGATGGCCACCGGCTGGGTATTCATATCATTGCTCATGCCCGTCGTCTTTTATTACCTGCCACAAACAAAGTTCCTACCGGACACATCAAGTTTGGTTGTGCATAATGATTGGCTCTGGCTGGTCATCCTTAGCCTGTGCTGCACTGTATGGGCTCAATCGCTTGCGCTAAATGCGCTGAAAAAACTCTCTTCATTTACTGTTACCCTGTCTGTTAACCTGGAGCCCATATATGGTATCCTGCTTGCATTCCTGTTTTACAATGAGAACAGGGAGATCATTTTTAATAAAGGCACCAACGATCTTAACTGGGGCTTTATGGGCGGCATGGGGTTAATACTGCTTTCCGTTCTGCTCCAGATGCTGCAATTATTAAAACCCCGTTTCACGGCATCAGGTTATGTAAAAGAGAAGGGAGGGATAGACTAACTTGTTATCCGAATTACTACTAACGAGAAGCCCCGCATAGCGGGGCTTCTCGTTACTGATAACTATATTTTATCTTCTACCACCTCCGGGATGCGGAGCTTCCTGTCGTTGCTCAGGCCTGCCCTGCGGTTGTTGCCTCATAGGCTCCGGTCTGTTCTGAGGTTGCATTTGTGGTTGCTGTCTCATAGGTTCCGGCCTGTTTTGTGGCTGCATTTGAGGTTGCTGTCTCATAGGTTCCGGCCTGCTCTGTGGCTGTTGCCTCATAGGTTCCGGTCTGTTCTGTTGTTGCCTCGCAGGTTCTGGCCTGCTTTGTGGCTGTTGCCTCATTGGTTCCTGTTGTTGCTGCCTCATTGGCTCCGGCCTGCTTTGAGGCTGCACTTGCGGTTGACTACGCTGAGGTTCGGACTGGAACCTGCCAGGTTGCGGCCTGCTTTGGGGTTCAGGTCTTGACTGCAGGTCTGGTCTGCCCTGCTGCTGTGGTCTTCCCTGGGGTTCTTGCCTGTTTTGCGGGTCAACCCTGTTTTGATTTTGTAGTTGACCCTGTGGCCTGCCCTGTTGCTCAGGCCTGTTTTGATTTTGTGGTTGTCCCTGTGGCCTGCCTTGCTGTGGCTGCACTCTATTATTAGGTTGATTATTATTGCCGCGTTGTTCACGTGGATTTACTGCGCCAGCATTCTGAGCAGGTGCTTGTCCACCCTGCCTTTGCATATGCTGCCTGAACTCTGGCTGCCTTGCAGCACTTACATTGTTTGCGGCCTGTGGTCTGCCTATCTGCCTTGGAGCCTGCACCACATTACTTGGTCTTGCTGTACTTTGTGTTGCACGGTTTACATTAGGACGATATATGCTTACCCTGTTATTTTGCACTACTGGCGCTCCCGGGTTTCTCATTTGCGATACATGATACACCTGCACAGGCTGGCGCGTATCACGCTGTATAACATCTGCACGGGGACCGTAATTATAACGTACACGTGTACCATTGTCCATGTAGTAGTTATTCACCACAGTTGTCTGCCTCAGGTAGCCCCCATTATAAGCCGGGCCCCTCCAATGACGATAGCAATCATTACTATACATATACTGTGGCTGCACAAATACCCACCAGCTTTCAGGACAATTATAGCTGATACCTATGCTTATGCCGGGACCAAGCGGAGCCCATCCGCTGTAACCGCCGCCGTAGCGCCAGCTTACCCATGCAGGTGCCCATTCGTAGCCGGGTACCCATACCCAGCCATAATAATTATCGTAGGTCCAGCGGCCATAGTGGTAACATGCCCAACCCCATGGATCTTCTGATACCCAGGTATTACCATAGTCGGTCATTACCCAGTGGCCACGACTACCATATGGGCGAAAATCTCCGCCTTCATTTGGTACCCATACATTACCATATTGCGGGTCACTTACCCACTGGCCGTAAGGCGATAAATTATCATAAAAAGTCTGGTAAGATACCGTCACATCCTGTGCCCGGCTTTTCTGTTCAGTACCTAATACAAACAACAGGCTCAACAGCGCTACGCTTATTCCCCTGCTAATTGACTTTCTCATATTGTTTATTGTTAGTGGTTGAATATTGTAATACTATACGTATTCAATTAATAGTCCAATAATTCCCAAAATAATGTTAATCCGTTTATTGTATGTATAAATTGCACAAATACTGCGCCATGGCTGCCTTCCAGGTAGCAAGATATAAAAAATATCCCCGGCTATCAAAATAGCCGGGGATACATATATTTATTAATAACGGAGTAGTTTACTTATGCTACAGCCACTTTAGCCAGCACTTCAGCCATAGTTTTACCTATGTTGGCCGGGCTTTCCACCACGTGTATGCCACACTCACCAAGTATCTTCATTTTAGCTGCTGCTGTATCATCAGCACCACCTATTATAGCGCCCGCATGACCCATACGGCGGCCAGCTGGTGCTGTCTGACCAGCTATGAAGCCTACTACTGGTTTGCGCATGTTATTCTTCAGCCACTGAGCAGCTTCAGCTTCCATGTTACCGCCTATTTCGCCTATCATAATGATACCATCCGTTTCAGGATCATTCATCAGTAATTCTACCGCTTCTCTTGTAGTAGTGCCAATGATCGGGTCGCCACCTATACCTATCGCAGTAGAGATACCAAGACCGGCTTTTACAGCCTGGTCAGCAGCTTCGTAAGTAAGCGTACCTGATTTTGACACGATACCTATGCGGCCCGGTTTGAACACGAAGCCCGGCATAATGCCCACCTTAGCTTCGCCGGCAGTAATAACACCCGGGCAGTTAGGGCCTATCAGTCGGCTGTTGCCACCCCTTATATATTCACGGGCTTTTACCATGTCCTGTACAGGTATGCCCTCTGTAATGCAGATGATCACCATTATACCGGCATCAGAAGCCTCCATAATAGCATCAGCTGCAAATGCAGGCGGAACGAAGATGATAGACACATCAGCGCCGGTAGCATCTACCGCATCCTTTACTGTATTGAACACCGGGCGATCCAGGTGCTGTGTGCCACCCTTAGCCGGTGTAACACCACCTACTACGTTAGTGCCGTATTCTATCATCTGGCCGGCATGGAAAGTACCTTCCGTACCTGTAAAACCCTGAACTATAACCTTTGAATTCTTATTTACTAATACAGACATGATGTTCTTATTGTTTTAAGCGTGTGCAAAATTAATAGATTTTATCGGATTTGGTATTAAAGTATCAGAATATTAACCAGCAAGACAATAATTATTAAATATTACTAACATTCATTACTTTTAATACGCCTATTATTATAAATATAGCCGCATTATGAAAAAACTCTTACTCTTTGTTATTGTAGTATTATTTGCTGTAAATGCTAATGCTCAGTATTATATAACATCCAGTACTTGGCAAAACAAACCCGATACATCTACTTCATGTAATTCTGTAATCTTACATGTAACAACCAATATCTACTCTTCTGGTTTAAGTATTAAAACATATTATGGAGATGGAACAAATTCAACTGCTTTAGTAAAAAATGGCGGAGGGTTTGGATATTCAGACTTTAATGGTGACTATACTTCGCCAGGTACTTATAGAATAAAACACGTGTTATATTCAGGACTTACCCCAATAGATTCTTTCACTACCTCCCACGAAGGTTTATACTGCCAATACATTAGCATTAAATGTTATCAAGATATATCGGGCAGTGGATCATTTATAGAAGGAGTTGATAAATTTAGTATGCTGCCGATCAAAATAGAAGTCAGTAAGAATTCGCTGATAGTTGACACTATATCCATATTTAGTGGTACTTATTACGCATTGATTGGAGGTGTAGGCGATGTTTATTCTCTGAAGGTCATTCCCTTATCAACAGGTCTAACGATAACTACTCCTATAAGCGGAATAATTTACGATACAATAAAAAAAGTAAACAATAGTTATGTTACAAAGTACTTCGGTTTTCTTTGCTCGGGAATAAGTGGCAATGATCTTTCAGTTACTCCTTCATTTCGTGCCGGATCTCATCACTTTGGAGGTAAGATATTTATTAATAATAACTATTGCAATTCGGTTCCCGGAACACTTACTATGCAACTCAGTTCGAGATATAATACACAGTTGCAATTTATTCCTTCCCCCACATCAATTTCCGGAAATACTGTTACATGGGACTTCACATCTCTTTCCCTCTTATCGGGGAGTATAATTTATGCAGATATGGAGCGGTCTTTATCTTTTCTTCCAAAGTTTGGAGATACACTTATGACCAGGTACTCTATAACTCCAATTTTAGGGGATGCTAATCCATCAGACAATATTGTTGTCCGCGTGGATACCGCACGATCAGGATATGACCCCAATCAAGTGTCTGTAGAGCCGGGAGGAAACATTGCTTCAGGCACAAAACTGCAATACACTATAGACTTTGAGAACACGGGAAATGATACTGCATTCAACATCAGCGTATACGATACCCTCTCTCCTTACGTGGATATGAGTTCTCTTGAGCTCGTTGCGGCAACGTCAGTGATGAATATAGCTGTGATGACACAGGACGGCTACAACCTGGTAAAATTCGACTTCCCAAACATCAACCTGCTAGACAGTTCCCATCATGGCGAGTGTGATGGCGCCGTTATCTTCACCGTCAATACCAAACAAGACCTGCCTGATGGTACAAGGATAGATAACCGTGCTGGCATCTACTTCGATTACAATGATGTGGTAATGACCAACACTGTGACCAATATCATTGGCATCCCATCCGGCATAGCTCCCTTGAGCGCGGACTCACACGTTCAGCTATTCCCTAATCCCGTAAATGACATTCTTACTATCGGTACAACAGCTAATGCCTACAGTGAACTATCCATTACTAACACCATCGGTCAATCAATACTCACACAAACTATCAGCACCCCACAAACCAAAGTAAATGTAAAAGCGCTGTCATCAGGCCTGTATTACATCACACTGAGAGGCGAAAGCGGTATTAAAGTGCAGAAGTTTGAAAAGCTGTGATTAAATTACCTTCATCAACTACATTAGTTCTGATTTCAAATACGCTCACTAGACTAAATACCCACTTTATGAAAAAACTCCTACTCTTTGCTCTTGTAGTATTATTTGCAGTAAATGCTAATGCACAATATCATATAACTTCCGCTTACTGGGGACCCGATACAGACACTTCTACTTTTTCATGCCACTTTCCCACAAGTCACATTACCACTAACGCCTATACATCAGGCTTACGTATTACAAGCTATTATTTTGATGGAAAAATCAAGACATTCAACGTTGTGGACAGCGGAATCAATGGACATGCGACTACAAAATTTTCACTTAGAGAACCAGGAAAATATACGATCAAACATGTATTATCATTAGGCAGCACTTCAATAGACTCAATAACAACTAAAGACGAACTATTGTATTGCACCATTAGTATAAAATGCTTTTACGATTCATTGGGTACAGGAATTTTTAATGATACTTCAAGTAAGTATGTAACTACACCATTACAAGTACAGGTAAGTTTGAATGGTCTGGTAGTAGATACTGTTAATATGATTAGCGGTATGTATTATAAAGTAAATGGTTCTGCAGGCGATATTTATTCTTTTAAGATCATTTTAAAACCTGGTTTAGTCGTTACTTATCCTACAAGTGGTGAGATATATGATACCGTTAAGAAAATTAGTGATAACTACACGACAAAATATTTTGGATTAAAATGTATCGGGTTAACCAGCAATGACCTCGCAGTCCTACCTTCATTCCGGGCAGGTACCCATCGTTTTACCGGGAATATATTTATTCGTAGTCTTTTAGGATGTAATCCATTACCCTCTACCGTCAGTATGCAACTAAGTCCCAAATACAATTTCTACCCGGAATTTTACCCTAAACCAACTTCAATAGCTGGCAATCTTGTAACATGGGATTTTGAATCAATATATTTACTTACTTCAGGAGTTATTTCAGCTGATATGTCCGCCCTATATCACACGAAATATGGTGATACATTAATGACTAAATATACAATCACCCCAATTTCCGGCGATGCTAACCCTACCGACAATATCGTTATTCGTATAGACACGGTAAAATCAGGATATGACCCCAATCAAATATCCGTAGAACCCGGCGGGAACATTGCTTCAGGCACAAAATTGAAGTACACTATAGATTTTGAAAATACAGGGAATGATACTGCATTCAATATCAGTGTCTACGACACCCTGTCTCCTTATATGGACATGAACTCTCTTGAGCTAGTTGCGGCAACTTCAGTGATGAATATAGCTGTGATGACACAGGATGGTTACAACCTGGTAAAATTTGACTTCCCAAACATCAACCTGTTAGACAGTTCGCACCATGGACTGTGCGACGGGGCGGTTATCTTCACTGTCAATACTAAACAAGGCCTTTCTGATGGTACAAGGATAGATAACCGTGCTGGCATCTACTTCGATTACAATGATGTGGTAATGACCAACACTGTCACCAATATCATTGGTTTCCCATCTGGCATAGCTGCCCTTAGTGCAGCATCACAGGTTCAGCTGTTCCCTAATCCTGTAAATGATATACTCACCATAAGCACAATTACTAATGCATACCGCGCACTAACCATTACTAACACAATCGGTCAGTCCGTAATCACCCAAACCATCAGCACACCACAAACCAACATAAATGTAAAGGCGTTGCCTGCGGGTATTTACTACATAACGCTGAGGGGAGAAAGCGGCATTAAAGTACAGAAGTTTGAAAAGCTGTAAATAAATACATTGTTTATTCTACGTAAAGGCGCTGCGATCACAGCGCCTTTCTTTTTATAAAAAAATCCGCGAATACTAACACTTGGTTGCTGTTCCTCGTCATATAACTGATCACTATTTTTAACCTTAAACTTATTCTATGAAAAAGTCATTGTACTTATCCCATGTTATTACCCTATTGTTCCTGTTGTTTGGCAATAATACAAACGCCCAGTATACGATAACCGCACACTTTGAATCACCGGCATGTTCAGATGCCCAGTTTTATGTTCTCAGAAGCGGAGGAACAGGCCTTACCCCCGGTTTAACCTTAAAAACCTATTTTGGCGACGGCACAGACACTGTGCATATGATAGATAGTGCTTCCGCAGGATTCGGCCATCGTTACACCAGTGCTGGGGTATATACTGTAAAGCATGTATTATTAAATAGTGGAAGCGCTATTGTTTCCGTAGCATTTTCGTATAAATCGACTCTTTGTCATACAGTTGCGTTATTATGCTATCTTGATAACAACAGTAATTGCACCTTTGAACCCGGCGATGAGATGTTAGTAACTCCATACACAGTAGAGATTGATTCTGCCGGTATACCAATAGATACCACAACGACCACCTCTCTTTATTTCGACACACGCAGCCCATTGGGGACCATATATACTTTCAAAATGCTGAAAATGCCTTCGGGCCTGTCGGCAACATGCCCTGTTACCGCAACGACAAGTATTACCGTCGGCAGCACTCTTTATGCTTATATGGGTTTTGAATGTATTGGCACTTCCGGAGGTTTTGATTTGAGTGAATCAGTATCAGTGGGTGGTCCCGGAAGGCACCAGGCAACAGCAACTGTTACAGTGACCAACCCTGATTGCACACCACATGCGGCTACCCTTACTATGTCTTTCAGCCCGAAATATAATTTTGCAGATGCTTCACCTGCTCCGTCTTCTGTAGCTGGAACCGTGATCACATGGAATTTAACAGGTGTATCTTCTGTAACACCAAAAACTGTGTTTGCCCTGTTTACCGTTCCTTCTCCATGGTTAATTGCCGGAGATACTGTTCATAGTAGTTATGTTATTACACAGGAAACAGGAGAAGCGGACACTACCAATAATGTGATCGTAAGAATAGATACCGTCAAGTCTTCATATGATCCTAACGAAAAGTCGGTAACTCCGCAGGGTGTAATTACCGCCGGAACCAACCTGGTCTATAACATACAATTCGAGAACACAGGTAATGCACCTGCAGAAAATATTCATGTGCAGGATACTTTATCTGATTATGTAGACCTGAACACTTTTAAACTCATATCTTCTTCGGCTAATGTATTTACAGGTTTTAGTAAAGACATGACTGGGCATAATGTAATAAAATTCGATTTCCCAGGTATTCATCTTTTAGATAGCTCACATCACGGACAATGTGATGGAATGGTATCATTCACGATTAATGCAAAGAACGGCCTGGCTAACGGCACTAAAATTGACAATCGTGCAGGTATCTACTTCGACGATAATGAAGTAGTAATGACCAACACAGTAGAGAATGTAATAGGCATACCAACTGAGGTTTCGGTAATGACCAACAATAATACAATGAGTATATATCCTAACCCTGTAAACGATATACTCATCATAAGCACAATAACTAATGCCTACAACGAATTATCCATTACCAATACTATTGGGCAGTCTGTACTCACACAAACCATCAGCACACCGCAAACCAGAGTAAATGTGAAAGCACTGCCATCAGGCTTGTACTACATAACCTTAAAGGGTGAAGGCGGCGTAAAAGTGCAGAAATTTGAAAAGCTGTAACTACAACAATTGACAAATAATCATCAAGACTGATACCCTACCCGGTATCAGTCTTTTTATATAGATGGCACCTGCATAAACTCTCGGCTCTTTTTTACTACATTTGTGCCGCAAATAGCATTTTATTTACTAAATCATAATTTATTTTTATGGCATACGATCTTATCGTAGTAGGCAGTGGCCCGGGTGGCTATGTAGCGGCTATCCGTGCATCACAGTTAGGTTATAAAACAGCAATAGTAGAAAAAGAAAGCCTCGGCGGCATTTGTCTTAACTGGGGTTGTATCCCTACCAAGGCGCTGCTGAAATCTGCAAGCGTATACGAGAATTTTACACACGCAGCAGACTACGGTATAGTAGCTACTGATTTCAAACCTGATTTTGGTGCGGTCATCAAGCGTAGCCGTGGTGTAGCTGATAAGATGAGCAAGGGTATCCAGTTCCTCATGAAAAAGAACAAGATCGATGTGATCATGGGTATGGGCAAGCTGAACGCTAAGAAAGAAGTAGAAGTAACAGGCGCTGACGGTAAGGCAACAGCATACCAGGCTAAGCATGTGATACTGGCTACAGGAGCACGTAGCCGCCAGTTGCCAAACCTGCCACAGGACGGCAAGAAAGTAATAGGCTACCGCGAGGCAATGTCATTGCCAACTATGCCTAAGAGCATGATAGTAGTAGGCTCAGGCGCAATAGGTGTTGAGTTCGCTTATTTCTACAAGAGCCTAGGCGTTGATGTCACTATCGTTGAGTTCCTGCCAAACATAGTTCCTGTAGAAGATATTGATGTTTCTAAAGAACTGGAAAGAGTGTTCCGCAAGAAGGGCATGAAGATAATGACCAATGCTTCTGTTGAAAAGCTGGATACATCTGGTGCAGGCGTAAAAGCAACAGTAAAAACTGAAACAGGTGACGTGGGGCTGGAAGCAGACATCGTGCTGAGCGCAGTAGGTATTGCAGCAAACATAGAGAACATAGGACTGGAAGGTCTGGGTGTAAAAACTGATAAGGGCAAAGTACTTGTAGATAAATACTACAAAACAAACGTTGATGGTATCTATGCAATAGGCGATATCACACCGGGCCAGGCACTGGCGCACGTAGCATCTAAGGGTGCTGTAATATGCGTAGAAGCGATTGCTAACAAAGAAGGCAAATACAAGCACATGCCTGAGCCACTGGACTACGGCAACGTACCGGGCTGTACTTACTGCTCGCCTGAAATAGCAAGCGTAGGTATGACCGAGAAACAAGCTAAGGATGCCGGCTACGAAATTAAAGTTGGTAAGTTCCCATTCTCTGCATCTGGTAAAGCAAGTGCAGCAGGCGCTACGGAAGGTTTCGTA
>JAOQAP010000081.1 GCA_025963465.1 Flavipsychrobacter sp. | reverse complement strand
TAGCTTTGCGGCAGGCATGAAGACATTTGAACAGTTACGGGTAGTATTTTTCGGGACACCTGATTTTGCAGTGGCATCGTTGAATGCACTTATTGAAGCAGGAATTTATGTAGTGGCGGTTGTTACCTCGCCTGATAAGCCATCGGGCAGGGGAATGCACATGCACCAGTCTGCGGTAAAAGAGTATGCGCTGCTCAAGGGGGTAACTGTTCTTCAACCGGAAAAGATGAAAGCCCCTGAATTTCTTGATCAGTTAAAAGCGCTGTGTGCAGACCTGCAGGTAGTTGTGGCTTTTCGCATGATGCCTGAAGTAGTATGGAACATGCCGCCAATGGGCACTATAAACGTACATGGGTCGTTATTGCCTCAATATCGTGGAGCTGCTCCTATCAACTGGGCTATTATCAATGGTGAAAAAGAGACAGGTGTCACTACTTTTAAACTGAAGCATGAGATAGACACCGGCGACATATTGCTGCAGCAGGCGGTGCCTATAAAAGCAAGTGATAATGCAGGTACCATGCATGATAAGCTGATGAAGGCCGGTGCAGAGCTATTGGTAAAGACAGTGAAAGGCCTTGCAGAAGGCTCTATACCTGAAGTGCCTCAGCAGGTAGTTTCAGAAGAGAAGAGGAGAAGTGCTCCCAAAATATTTAAAGAAACACTACAGATAGACTGGAATAAAACGGCTCACGAGATCGACAATTTTGTTAGAGGTATGTCTCCATATCCGGCGGCATTTACTATGCTTGGCGATAAGAGCATTAAGATATTCAGCTCTGACTACAGGGAAGAACAACATACGGCAACACCAGGTAGCTATGATACCGATCATGCCACCTATCTGCGCTTTGCCGCAAAAGATGGCTGGTTATATATTGATGAGCTACAACAAGAAGGTAAAAAACGCATGAATGTTGTTGACTTCTTAAGGGGCTTCAGGGGGTAATGCTTATAAAATGTTGCACAGCCAGGGCATATCCATTTAGCCCCAGTCCACTGATACTGCCCAGGCATTTTGATGCAATGAAGGATGTTTTGCGATAATCCTCGCGGGCAAGCACATTAGAAATGTGCATTTCTATTACAGGTATGTTTATAGCACTTACTGCATCTGCCAGTGCTATGCTGGTATGTGTGTATGCCCCTGCATTGAGTATTATGCCCTGCACTTTCCCTATACAACTATGCAGGTAATTGATCAATTCACCTTCTACATTGCTTTGAAAATATTGAATAGCTACCGAAGGGAAATTCTGTTTCAATTCAGGAATATAATCATCAAAACCTTTGCTCCCGTATATATGTGGCTCCCTTGTACCCAGCAAGTTCAGGTTTGGCCCGTTGACAATTGCAAGCTGTAACATAAGTGCAAGGTAAGAAAAACCGACCAACCTCTAAACCCCAAACCCCTAAAGGGGAGTTATCTTATTTTTGCATACTAAAAACAACTAAATTTGATGGGAAGCCCCGTAACAAGGTCCCGCTATTTCGGCGGGAGGGGTTTGGGGTTTATGTGGGAAGCATATCTGAAAGGTTTTAAGGCATATTTACAGTTAGAGCGGTCTATGTCAGACAATACAATTGAGGCATACCTGCATGATGTGGCCATGCTGCGCGACCATGTAAATGATGCTTATCCGGGCCTGGGCGTAGAGCGGCTGGAACTGGAGCACCTACAATCATTAATGGCGCTTATTAATGAGTTAGAGCTATCTGCAGGCACACAGGCAAGAGTACTTAGCGGCGTAAAATCTTTCTTTCGTTATTTATTACTTGAAGAGGTAATTAAGAGGGATCCGACCGAATTGATGGATGCCCCCAAACTAAAGCGTTCACTGCCGCATGTACTGAGCCTTGCTGAAATAGATATGTTGCTGGCCGCAATAGATCATAGCAAGCCGGAAGGAATACGCAATCATGCTATGCTGGAAACCATGTATAGCTGCGGGTTGAGGGTAAGTGAGTTGATAACGCTCAGGTTATCCAACCTGTATCTTGACGTAGGCTTTGTAAAAGTGCTGGGCAAGGGAGATAAAGAACGCCTTGTGCCGATAGGAGCAACTGCCGTGAAGCATATTAATTTGTACAGGGAACATGTTCGCAGTCAATTGCCGGCGATTAAAAAGGCCAGTGAAGATACTTTATTCCTTAATCGCAGGGGGGCTGGCCTGTCGCGGGTAATGGTATTTATGATACTGAAGGAACTGGGGCAAAAGGTGGGGTTAAAACACAATATCCATCCGCATACGTTGCGACATTCCTTTGCCACACACCTCGTAGAGGGTGGGGCAGACCTGCGAGCCGTGCAGGAAATGATGGGGCATAAAAGCATTACTACCACTGAAATATACACGCACCTTGATCGTGGTTACTTGAGAAAGACCCTGGAGCAATATCATCCCCGGTTCAGAGGCGCATAAGCAGAATTCAAAAGGTTAAGGGTAACTTAAAGTTCGGTGCACTTATGATATTTCGATTATTGTCACCATACATTGGCATTAAATTTGTCATCTACTATTCAGCGTTGGTTGTAGCCATGGTTTCACGCTGTTATCCATCATCATTCGTTGCAGGAACCTCACGAACAAACACACACGAACATGAAAAGAATAGCATTGCTTTTAATTGCTGGTACGTTATTAACAACAACAGCATGTAAGAAAACCGGACCGCAAGGCCCACAGGGAGTACCGGGTCAGCAAGGACCTGCAGGACAGAACGGACTGGACGGTAACGCAAATGTGATAGGTACAGATGCATTCACTGTAACCAACTGGGAACTTTCCGGCCGTACGTATTCTGCAACTTTTACTGATGCCGATATAACACCGTCTATTGTAGATCATGGTATCGTAGAAATATTCAAGAGCTATGGAATTAATGAATGGACAAATCTGCCCGATGTGAGTGGAGTGACAAACACTGTATTTAATTTTTATGATAATGGGTTTACTATCTATGTTCAGAACTCTGATGGTACAACACCAATATATCCCGGCAGCCAGATATTCAGGGTAGTCATCATCTCTGCTTCGCAAAAGCAGGCTCATCCTAATACGAACTGGAAAGACTACAAACAGGCTGTGACCGCATTAGCTACAAGCACAACATCAGCCGGTACAGCACAATAATAATAGTGAAAATACATAAAAGTAGAGGGCGGTTATATTAGCCGCCCTTTACTTTTGTGTATTTGTGTGACTCATTTTAGTTGGCTACGAACGTATACGACTGGTTATAAGTAAAAGGTAGTGAAATGCCGGAGTACCAGTAGTGGCTGCCGGTTGCTGTTTCCAGACGAACATTGGAATTAGTATAAGCCTCATAATATCCTATATCATAAGTATAGCCATCATTGGGTATATACATATTGTCAAAATACTGTGAGCTTAGATGATAGTTCACATATCCCTGATCTATATAATAACGGCTGTAATTCTGTATTTTCAAAAAGAAATAATCCGGACTAACATTAATGTCTACAGTCTGAATACCACCCTGGGGAAAGTAATCATTAAAGTCCCAGTATATTGTTTGGCCTATTGTATAGCCATTGCTTGCCTGGCCACTTGTATAAGCAGAACCGGTCGCATAATTTCCCGGTGTGCCATCATACTCTACGGAACCACCAACAGGAATGGTCGCGGATTTTCCATTGATAGTGATGTATACAGGAGTGTATGTATTGTTATAGTAAGCTATGGTAGATGCGGCACGGTATTGACAATATGCACCTGTATAGCCGGTTGGGCATAAGCATGTACCTCGTGAGCATGCGCCTCCGTTCTGGCAATAGACACCATTGCAAGGGTCACGGTAGCAGGAGCTATAAACAATCGCTGTAAATATCATTATAACAGACAGCGCAGTGAGCAGTATTTTTCTTGAATGTTTCATGTATGCTTTATTGAATGTGTTAGTGCAAATGTAATGATATATTTTATTTTTAAGTGTGTTTTTATTTATGTGATCTTGCCGTTATAGTATCGGCAAGGTTGTTTGCCCAACTGATAAGTATGTTCTTTTCACGTTCAGTGAGTGTGGCATCTTTATGCATCCATGTATAACTGTCCATCGGCATTTCTCCTTCCTCTACTTCTTTGGCTGTTTTTCTTAGTTTTTTTATTTGCTTTGCCGGAGGGCGGCTGCCAAAATCTGAAAAATTAAGCTCTTCTTTAGCTTCGCTTACATGGTCATTCATCCACCATGCTACGGGTTGTATGTCAAAGTACCACGGATAACGCGTATTACTGCTGTGGCAGTCGTAGCAGGCTTTTTGCAGTATCAGTTGCACACTGTCCGGTACGGGGTATAGCACTGTAATATCTTTTGTGGTCACAGCATTGCTTAGGTTCTTTGCCGGCCGTATGAATTGTATCAGTACCAGCAATACCAGTAGCCCGATCAATACTTTTTTTACTATACTTTTGTTTTTTGCCATTTGATGCAAATTAATAAACAAAGGCCAAAATGCAACGTTGATGAAAGCGGGCACGAACAAAACGAATAAAGAATGGCATGCTGGTCACCGTATGCCCAAAAATGCAACCCTGGCACAGCGGGTAGCATGGCATATAGAGCATGCAAAGCACTGCGGTTGCAGACCTATGCCCGACTCAATAAAACAGGAAATAGCTAAGAAGGGTACATAATAGTACATTTACAACAAAACAGGCAACTGATAGAATGACCATAGTATATATAATATTGATCTTATTGCAGGCGGGTGTTATTGTCTTTTTTATCAGGCACAACAGGAAGAAGGCAGCACAAGCGCAGCCTGCCACCAATATTCCAGGTACAGGCACTTATGCAGGCACACGCCAACTGGCACTGCAGGTAACACCACAACAATTGAAGCTGAACATACCGGATACAGAGCAACTTGTGTATGGGGTAGTGATGGACTGGGACATGGGCGATATGACTACGACACTTGCTGCTTATATTACAGGGGCTGCAAGTATTTGCTTCAGCACAGGTGGGGTAGTTACCGGTGGTGGTAAAAGCCCGGTAGTAGGTGAGGCTGCTGTGGAATTTGTGGTAACAGCACAGCAATACATAGAACGTGTAATGCCGGTGACCATTACCGACCTTCCGGCCAAAGGATGCGTACGCTTTTACTTCCTTACCAATAAGGGTATGTTTGGTGCACAGGAGCAGACAAAACATTTTGAAGATGGTTCATCTCCCTGGCTGCAGTTATTTGCACTGGGTAGCGTTGTGGTTAATGAAGTAAGAGATGGGGGAGCAGCAGCATAGTTTTAAATGACACCCATGATAAGGTTAGCAAAACAGGAAGATCAGGAACAGATCATCAGCATTTATAACCAGGCCATTGATGCCGGTTTCCAGACCGCATTTACAGAGCGGGTAACAGTTGGTGACAGGCTCAGTTGGTTCGCAGAGCACAGCGTAGCTGCTTATCCTTTGTTTGTTTATGAAGTGGGTAATGAAGTAGCCGGCTGGCTTAGTGTAAGTCCTTACCGTTCCGGCAGGGCAGCATTGAGGTTTTGTGCAGAGGTTAGTTATTTTGTTCACAGAGATCATCAGAAACAAGGAATCGGAACACAACTACTGGTACATGCTCTTGATGCCTGCAAAAAACTAAACTACAGAACCGTTCTGGCGATCATTCTTGACCGGAATGCCCCAAGTATAAAATTAATGCAGCATGCAGGTTTTGAACAATGGGGACATTTGCCCGGCGTTGCGGACTTTGATGGGGTAGTATGTGGCCATGTCTATTATGGCAAGACCCTTTAGGGGTTTGGTGGTTCGCAATCTATAGTGATCATATCACCCATAGCTACAAAGTATAGTTTGCGGGAATAACCACCTTCTTCCAATGTTTTTTGTCTGAATATCATGTCTGTCATAGCACACCTTCCTTCAGGAAAGCGGCAATACAGTTCCAGGTGTATCTCACGACCTCTGATAGTCCCGTTTTTGCCTGGTTCCGGCAGCCATTTGCGGGATATGATCACCGCTTTGATATAGTCTTCCGGGCAGCGGAGATCTACGGCTCTCCGGTTAGCCACTTTTACGGCCAGTTGCTCTATTTCGCCATCTATCATACCCGGCTCTATATCGCTAAACCGTGCAAGGTTTTGTGCAAAAGCTCTTGGCGATAATGCAAAGACAATAAATAGTATGATGGCCCTGAGTAAGCTCATGTTTTATTTGTTTCGAAGATAAAAAAACAAAGGCATCATTAATGATGCCTTCGCTATATCTGAATACTTGTAACCTTTATCCTTCTACATTTATCCTGAATACATACTCTACTTTGCAATGCATATCAGCTGTGGTTATTTTACGAAGTTTACCTGTTACTGAATAACTGAATATATCACCGAAGTAGGTCTTTATTTCTGCATTGCTATCTACCGGTATGCTCATCGTGTATGCAGGGTCGGTGGCAGAAATATTATTTTGTGCAAACGTAAGCGGGACGGTGTATTTATCTGTTACAAGAGTAGCAGCCATGTTTTCAAAATTCTGGAGATTATTGGCCATACTCGTATCCATGATTGTGAATTTTATAGACAATACTTTTGCATTCACTATATCATTCAGTCCCAAAGAAGTACCGGTCTGTGCTTTTATGAATGAATCTACATTATAAGAGACCATAGACGGGCCGTATGATAAACCCGAGGTAGTATAGGTTGTAGCAGGTATGGTAATACTTTTGGAAGAAGTACTCATTTTCAGGCTATAACTTTTCTTTTCAACTTTCTTAGTGCAGGATTGCATGGTAAATATAGCAATGGCAAATGCCAGGAAAGATGTAAAAAGCTGTTTTTTCATTTATTTAAGTTTTAACAAAGCTAAATAAAATAATCCTTTATCAAAATCTAAACAGTTGTAATTTGTATATGGTTGTTTTACTTGATTTAACCTTAACATACTAGGCAAGCAATATTTTGCTATCTTTGACTGAATCTAAATAACTTTTATAGTGGCTGAAGTTACATCAAAACGCATCGTAAAATTTGCTCCCAAAGGGACACCAAGCTTTCATGACGTGGTGAAGAGAAAAGTTAATGATTATTTCGAGTCTAACAATATTTCTCCTTATTCCAATTCCAAAATGTACGTAAAGACAGTAGCTATGCTGTCTATGTACTTCATACCTTATCTTGCTGTTGTAGCAGGTGTAGGATCAGTAAGTTTATGGTTGTTTTATGCTATGTACCTGCTTATGGGTCTTGGTATAGTAGGTATTGGTACCTCTGTAATGCACGACTCCAATCATGGTGCTTACACAGACAATAACACGATCAATAATCTTTTGGGTGGTGTTCTGAACATTTTGGGTGGTTATTCAAAGAACTGGAAGATACAGCATAATATACTGCACCATACTTATACAAACATTGAAGGTCTGGATGAGGATATTGATTCAGGTTTTATTCTGCGTATGTCGCCCGACAAGCCATTGCGTAGTTTTCATCGTTTCCAGCACATTTATGCGTGGGGCTTGTATTGCCTGATGAATATCTATTGGGTGGTAGCAAAGGATTACATACACTTGTTCCGTTACGAAAGGAACAAAATGCTGCACAACCAGAAAACAACATTACGCAAAGCCCTTATTGAATTGTCATTACTGAAGGTGCTTTATATAGCTTATATGATAGTTGTGCCTGTAATGATATCAGGTGTAGCATGGTATCATATAATATTTGGTATGCTCATTATGCATGTGATCGCCGGTCTTTCTCTTGCTCTTATATTTCAGCCTGCTCATGTAGTTGGTACGTCAGATTACAGCAGCCCGTCAGAAGACAGGAAAATGGTCAATGCGTGGGCTGTGCACCAGATATTGAATACAGCTGATTTTGCGCAGGATAATAAGTTGGTATCATGGTTCATTGGCGGTCTCAATTTCCAGATAGAGCATCACTTATTTCCCCAGGTCTGCCATGTCCATTATCCTGAAATAGCCAAAATAGTAGAAGATGTTGCTAAGGAATTCAATCTTCCTTACCAGGTAATGCCCACCTTTGGCAGTGCTATAGTGGCCCACGGCAAAATGCTGAAAAAGCTGGGCAACAACGAAAAGATCTGATCCAAGTCAATACAGGGTTCATTAAAATAAAAAAAGACGTGCGGTGCACGTCTTGCAATGATATTGAGTGGTGGCGTAAAATTAAATTACTTTAACGTTTACTGCGTTCAACCCTTTTTTACCATTTTGCACCTCGTAAGACACCTTATCATTTTCACGAATTTGGTCTTTCAGACCTGATACATGAACGAAAATGTCCTGTCCACCGCTTGATGGTGTAATGAATCCAAATCCCTTGGTTTCATTGAAAAATTTTACTGTACCTTCTTGCATTTTGAATAGAATGAATAATTAATAATAAGACAAATTTACATTTTTTTTTAAAAACTACAAGCAAATCGCGGTTTTTAACAATTAAGTAAAAAGAGCCCTTTTTAAGGGTAGTATTCTATTGTTCTCAGTGTTGATAATTGTGCCTTTCCATCCTGGAACCGGGTAAATTTCCGCCAGTTACCCTTATCGTCAACATCGGTATATTCATAGCTGAATTTGTATTTGAACTTACCTGACGCATCGTAGTTGATCGTTTCTATTTTATTTCCATCTGCATTGTACGCATAAGCATATTTTTCCTTAATGGTATTATCTGCAGCATATACATCTAATGCTACAAGGTTGTTTTTGCTATCATAACTGCTATGCGTCTTTGATTTGAATCCTTTCTTTTCGTCATAGTCGCATTGTTCTGTTACATTGCCTGATTTGTCAAATTTGCGTGTTGACTGAGAGACCAATTCGGGACCTTTAGTGTCGCTTTTAAAGAAAGCGCTGGCAGTATCATTACCGAATTGATCATTTTTAAACAGGAAGAAATACTTTTTGTTGATTATGTCACTGTCTAAAATGCCTGTCAGAAAATTGTTTTTATCGTATATATATCTTTCTTGTTTGAATAGAATACTGTCTTTTCCATACGTGTCAATTAGATATATATACCCCTGCTCGGTATAATATTTTTTCTGGTTGTGAAGTATTTTATTCTTGCCGTCCATTACATCATAGGTCATTTCCAGCAATGAGCTTACTTTGCCTTTAAGATGTTCCTTTTTCAGGTTGTTTTTAACTTCAGGAACATTCTTTTTTTTGTTTTTAGAGAAGGTGGTGGTTGGGAAAGAAAAAATAAAGAAAACACTTAAAAGTACTATTATCGATCTCATATTTTTGTTTTTATTCCTGCAGTTATTCCGACTTTTGTATTAGGTTAGAGTATAGGCTGCAATATAAACACAACCGTTTATAGTTATCGTTTTTAAGCAGGATTTTATCATTTCATTTAATAAACGGTATATTGTAAAACATACCAAATAACAGATTAATAACGTTTAAGTAAATTACCTATAAAAATTACATACCTTTAAGCCCGATTTATCATTTATCTTAACAGACAACGTATTACAGGAACAAAGTAATACCGTTATCAACAAACAGTAAGGAATGAAAAACATAAAAATGATCCTGTTTGCAGCAACAATGACCACAATGTCTTTTGGCGCTGTTGTATTTACAGCTTGTACTAAGGTGCAATGTGAAAATATTGTATGTAAGAACGGTGGATCCTGTTCCAACGGTGTATGTAGTTGTCCTACCGGCTATACCGGTACTTTTTGTGAATCAGCTGCTACATCGTATATTGTATATAAGAACAATACTTTTACACCCATAGTAATAACAGTAAACGGAGCAGGCCTTACTATTCCTGTAGGTGGCTCTGTGTCTTATTCGGGTAAATTCGGTACAGATGCTACCGGAACTGCCACTACTTCCGGTGCCGCAACTTCGCTTGGTATCAGTACTGCAGGGGGGATACTTGGTTTGCCTATCAACTGGAGCATTAATAACACATTTCCTTCAGGCGATACACTCAGGGTACCTTTGGATGTAGGTGCTGCTTATTTTTTCTTACGTCTTAAAAATACAGGCAGTAAGAACATTATTAACTACTACGTAAATAAGGACTTTACTTATGGCGAGTATTATAATGATGTAACAGTGCCAAATGATAGTAAGGTATATGAAATGGGTTATTATCTTGCTTATCCGGGCAGCAATGTACAAACACAAGCAACAAATTCTTCGAGCCCTAACTATGTAAGGCAGACGGTAACATTGCCATTCGTAAGCAATCAATCTGTTACAGTAACTATTGGTGACTAATAAAAAACAGGATCAGAGAATGCGTATAAAAAAAATAACACTTCTTGTTATCTTAATCAGTGTATGCTGCGGTAGCGTATTGGCACAGAAAAAAGCAAAAGAGCCAAAGGAACCACCACCGGTTTTAAGGCCAAAGGAAGAGATCATCGATTTTATTTTTGCAAAATCCCAGAAATATAATCCGCATCCGGCCGATTTTAAAAGAACTGCTGATACTATTGTATTCAATGCGAAAATAAAAGCAGAGATCAATATCTATGAGATCGATACCATTACAGTAGATAAGGCAACCATTACTATCAAATCTGCTCTTGGTATCCAGAAGTATAATTATGACAAAAAGAAGATGGTCAATTATCCCGATCTTCAGTTGTCGCTGGAGACCCATGACTGGAACTTTTACGAAGAAGACTTGTTTGCAAGGCTTACAAGGGCCGCAGGTGACTATATGAGGGCGCTGCGTGAAGAACAGTCGAACAAAAGAAAAGCCGGGCACGACCCAAGTGATCCATACTAAACCAACTGATTATATGATAGGCGCTGTCAAATATCTCAAGTTACTCACAGTTAGTTCATTTCTGATAGCGGCAAGTATATGTTCTGCCCATGCCCAGGTGGTATACTCTGCCCAATATAAAAGTGATGCACAGGTAAAGGTCTATGTATCTAAATACAAAAGTGATGCTGACCTGGTGGTATATAAGGCGCAATACAAGAGCGATGCCGGCGACAATAATGGAGTCTGGTTCTTTGCCCAATATGCCAGTGATGCGAAAAAGAAGATCTATTTCACAGAGTATAAGAGTGATGCAGACCTTGTTATCTTTTTCTCAGACTATAAAAGCGATGCCGGCTGGAAAAATAAGAACAAGCAGCAACTGATGTATTAAGACTAATACCGTTCTATAATTCCTGCTATTCCCTGCCCGCCGCCTATGCATGCGGTAACAATACCATATTTTTTATTCAGCCTTTTCAGGTCGCCCAGTATCTGTATGGTCAGCTTGGCGCCGGTACACCCCAGCGGGTGGCCCAAAGATATTGCTCCGCCATTGATGTTGACGGTATCCTCGTTCAATCCTAATTCACGGATAACAGCCAGTGATTGAGAAGCGAAAGCCTCATTCAGTTCTATGAGGTCTATATCATTCAGCGTCATGCCTGCCTGCTTCAGCACCTTAGGTACTGCCTTTATAGGGCCTATGCCCATTACGCGTGGGTCTACTCCTGCACTGGCACAGTTTACAAGGCGGCCTATGGGTTGCAGTCCCAGTTGGTTCATCAGTTTTTCGCTCATTACGATAGTAAACGCGGCACCATCAGACGTTTGCGAAGAGTTGCCTGCCGTAACAGATCCTCCCTGGGCAAATACTGCCGGTAGTTTGGCAAGTACGGCGGCAGAGGTATCAGCACGAGGCCCCTCATCGGTATCCACTATATATTCCCTTTCTGCTTTTTTGTTTTTTTCATTCACATACACCTCCTTCACAGTAATGGGGAGTATGCCTTCTTTGAAGTAACCTTCTTTTATTGCATTAAGTGCCCGCTGGTGAGACCGTAGTGAGAATGCATCCTGGTCTTCACGGCTTATTTTGTAGTCCTGTGCTACCTGTTCGGCTGTAAGGCCCATGCTCAGGTAATAATCACCGTTTGCTTTGGCATAATCATAATTGGGCATAGTGCGCCAGCCGGCTGTAGGTACCAGGCTCATACTTTCTGTG
>JAOQAP010000230.1 GCA_025963465.1 Flavipsychrobacter sp. | reverse complement strand
CAAGCTGCAGGTGATTCGCAAGGCATCCATTAATGATGTGTCATTTATGGACCGTATAAGAGAGCAGGTGCAGGGTGGTAATATGGCCGGAGCTACTGCAACTTGTAAAAAGTACAACACCCCGGTTGCACACATTATAGAAAAAGGCATCAGCAGAATTGGCAAGCCTATAGACCAGGTAGAAAAGTCGATGGAAAATGCCGGTAAGCTGGAAGTATATCATCTTGAAAAGAATCTGTCTATATTAAGTACTATAGCTGGGATAGCGCCTATATTCGGTTTCCTGGGCACAATAGCCGGTATGATCATTTTGTTTTTCAATGTACAGCACCAGGGATTTTCGTTAGAAACAATAGCAGGGGGTATCTATACCAAAATGGTTACCTCTGCCACAGGGCTTATCATTGGCTTGCTGGCATATATGGGCCATGCGTATCTCAATGCACAGATCGACAAGAACATTAACCGTATGGAAACTGCATCGGGTGAGTTCCTGGATATAGTACAGGATATACATCATTATTCTTAAACAAGCGAGATGAATATAAAAAGACGTTCCGGTAAAGAACCACAGGGGCATGCATCTGCGCTCAATGATATATTGTTTGTACTGTTGCTGTTCTTCCTGATCATATCTACATTGGCCAACCCAAACGTGGTAAAGCTGAGCATACCTAAAGCTAAGAGTGACACCAAGGCTAAACAAACTGTTGTGGTATCTATTAACGATAAACAGGAATTTTTTGTAGGTACAAAAGCTGTTCTTGTCGATTCTCTGAAACCATTCATTGCAGGAGCTATAGCTAAGTCGCAGGATGCTGAACCAACCGTTGTGATCAATGCCGACAAACAGGCATCTGCCGATAATATAGTTGCCGTAATGCGGGCAGCGCATGATCTGAACCTGCGTACCGTACTGGCAGTAGAGAATAACAGCAGGTAATACCAATGGCCGGGTATTTGTAAGCACATGTGGGAACATTTTATTAATCAATATCCCTGATGACCATTTCACTTATTGTTGCTGTTGTTATTATTGCGGCTCTACTATATAGCTACGCAAAAAGGAAGAAGCAGATACAAAACTACCAGTTGCCGGTCAAAACGAGAGATCTATTAGCGGCACACGTTCCTTTCTATAATGATCTCGATAGCAGAGGCAAACAACAATTTGAGGATAGGATAAAAGACTTTCTTGCCACTACCAATGTAAGGGGTGTAGATGTAGCAGTGGAAGACCTGGACCGCATACTGATAGCGGCAGGAGCCATAATGCTCATCTTTTCATTCCCTGACTGGAAATACAATAATATATCAGAAATACTGTTGTACAAAGATTCATTCAGTACAGACTTCAGCACAGATGGCATAGACCGTAACGTGCTGGGGATGGTAGGCGATGGCGCTATGCACAGGCAGATGATCTTATCAAAGCCATCATTAAGAGCTTCTTTTAAAAATCCGGTCGACGGACAAAATACGATCATCCATGAATTTGCACACCTCATAGACAAGGCTGATGGCGCCGTAGACGGTGTGCCTGAATACTTGTTGTCACACCCCCAGGTAAGGCCATGGATAGAAATGGTACATGAACAGATCAGTAGAATGAAAAGAGGGCGCTCTGATATAAATATGTATGGTGCAACGAATGATGCGGAATTTTTCGCTGTGGTGGCAGAAGCTTTTTTTGAGCAGCCTGAAAAAATGAAGAGCAGGCATCCGGAACTGTATGCTTTACTGGATGAAATGTTTCATCCAGTAAAATAGGAAACGGGAACCAGATGGTTCCCGTTTTTATTACAGTCAATAGTATTGTTAGTTAGCGTATTCGCTCATGAATTTGATACGCATCATTTTCAGGTTTTCTATGCTTACATCACGGTCCTTAAACTCTTCAAAGGCACTTTCCATATCATCGTCAGAGCTGTTACGGAAGTAATCAAAGATGTCTTCCTGTTCATCATCATCCAACTCCTGTTCCAGGCAATAGTCCAGGTTCAATCTCGTACCGCTGGCAACAATGGTCTCCATTTCCACAAGCAGGTCAGGCAGCGATAAGCCTTTGTTCTTGGCTATAGTTTCCAGTGGTATCTTTTTATCTATGTTCTGAATAATAAACACCTTCATGCCGCTCTTGTTCACCACGCTCTTCATTATAAAGTCGTCCGGCTTTACTATGTCATTCTCCTCTACATACGCTGCGATCAGGTCTATGAACTTCTTACCATAGCGCATTGCTTTTCCTTTGCTCACACCCTGTATCTTCTCCAGCTCCGCCATTGTAGTAGGGTAGTTGGTCGCCATGTCTTCCAGTGAATTTTCAAGGAATATCACGAACGGAGGAAGGTTCTTTTCACGGGCTACCTGCTTACGCAGATCTTTAAGCATTTCAAATAGCTCCGGATCGGTAGCCGCAGGGCCACCGCCGCCTACAGCTTCATCATCATCGCCGGTAGCTTCTTCATACTGGTGATTGAGTGCCACCATAATAGAATACGGTTTCTTCAGGAACTTCTGTCCCTTCTCTGTTATTTTCAGCAGGCCATATTCTTCTATGTCTTTCCTGATCATTCCTTCCAGCATCATCTGCCTGATGAGTGAATTCCAGAAGTTGGCATCCATTTCCATGATCAGCCCCTTCCCAAAAGACTTAAGCTTTTCGTGGCGGAACGTCTGTATCTGCGGATTAGATTTACCAAGGATAATATTGACCACATAGTCTATACCAAAACGCTCATCAAGCTCATTGATGGCGTCAAGAGTTATCTTCACACTATCTTTTACTTCAAGCTTTTCTTTAGGGTTAAGGCAGTTGTCGCAATTGCCGCAATTTTCTTTCTTATATTCCTCACCAAAATAATGCAGTAATAGTCTACGACGACATACACCACTTTCCACGTAAGCCAGTGTTTCAGATATCAGCTGTCCACCCATTTCACGCTCGCTCAGTGGCTTGTCGCGCATCAGGTGTTCCAGTTTCTGAACATCTTTAATGGAATAGTATAGAATACACTTTCCTTCCATACCATCACGGCCTGCACGGCCCGTTTCCTGGTAGTAGTTCTCCAGCGATTTAGGAATATTGTAATGTATTACAAACCGCACATCAGGTTTGTCTATACCCATACCAAATGCAATAGTAGCTACAATCACATCTACCTTCTCATGCAGGAACTGGTCCTGGCGCTGAGAGCGAAGCGGGCCTTCCAGCCCTGCATGGTAGGCAACAGCTGTTATACCATTTGCCTGTAGTGTATTGGCCAGCTCTTCCGTTGTCTTACGGTTCAGTGTATATATGATACCGCTCTTTCCCTTCATAGACGTGATGAACTTCACCATGTTCTTCAGGGTTTGCTCTTTAGTGCCCTTGGGTATTATTTCGTAGTAAAGGTTTGGACGGTTGAACGAATCAATGAATATATTGGCATCCTGGAGGTTCAGGTTCTTTACTATGTCATCCTGCACTTTTGGGGTAGCCGTAGCTGTAAGCGCTATAATAGGCAATTCGGGATTGATCATATTGATCATATCCCTCAACTTACGATACTCCGGACGGAAATCATGTCCCCATTCCGAGATGCAGTGCGCCTCATCGACAGCTATAAAAGAAATAGGCAGATCGGAGAAGAAAGCAATATTTTCCTGTTTGGTAAGTGTTTCAGGTGCAACATAGAGCATTTTGGTCTTACCTTCCGTCAGGTCTGTTTTTACCTTTTTTTGTTGTGCCTTGCTAAGTGTGGAATTTAAAAAATGTGCAATATTATCACGTGAGCTATAACCACGGATAAGGTCTACCTGGTTCTTCATCAGCGCTATGAGCGGAGAAACCACGATAGCAACCCCATCACTTAACAAAGCCGGCAACTGGTAACATAAGGATTTACCACCACCTGTAGGCATTATTACAAATGTATCCCTGCCATCTAAAATAGACCTTATGATCTTTTCCTGCTCCCCTTTAAACGTATCAAACCCAAAATATTGTTGAAGTTCCTTCTTAAGATCTACCTTTTTACTGACAGTTGCCATATTTTATTTATTAACCAAAAGTTACAAGTCTTACCCACAAATCGGAGCTACTTAAGGTGTGATTTTTTAAATGTTTGCGAATTTACGACAGTTAAGGTAAACAAAAGCCACGTAAAATGCAAGTATTTTGTTATAAAATAAATTTATTAATACATAATATAGTGAATAAAATGCATGATAAAATTTATTTGATATAATAGTCGGAATAGGTTATATTCTTAACTATTCAGCTGTCCTTTCATACGCACATCCAGTTGGTCTGGGCATTCTGTTAGCAACTGCCAGATCGAATTATTTAATTTTGGATGAATGTAAGATGGGATAATTTCAGCAAGGGGGATGAGTGTAAAACGTCTGTCCTGTAAAAAAGGATGCGGTACAATTAGGTCAGCAGTATTGATAATTTCGTAATTATATAATAAGATGTCAATGTCAATTATTCTCGGCCCCCATTTTATTTCCCGTTTCCGGCCCAGTTCTATTTCTATAGCCAATACATGGTTAAGCAAGTCGTGAGGCGTAAGGTCTGTTTTAACATGAATGACCATATTTAAAAAATCAGGTTGTGTGGTTATGCCCCATGCAGCGGTTTCATATACCGATGATAATTCAACCACCTCACCGCATGAACGCCCTATCATATCTATAGCCTTCCTAAACCACTGTTTGCGGTCGCCCTCGTTACTGCCTAAAGATAAAAATGCATCATTCATCCTGTAGCAAATCTACTTCATTGAAATTGAAGAAATGGCTAAAAATTCACAAATGCTATTGTAACAGCGGATGTATATTTGCACACAATTATAAATAAGTATAGCAATGAAAGAATTTTTTAAAATGTTTTTTGCGTCGTTACTGGCCATGGTGGTAGCAAGTATTCTTGTTGTCGTGGGAATAGTAGGTATCGTAATTGCTGTATCGAAATCGATAACAGACAAAGAAGTGAAAATAACTACCGGTGACGTACTGGTGATAGACCTTGCCAAAAGGATACACGAACAAGGCGAAAGCAATTCTTTTGCTATGTTCAATAAAGGATCACAATATCATGCCGGTCTGTATGATATATTAAAAGCAATAGACCATGCAAAAACTGACGGAGAGATAAAAGGAATACTGCTGAAACTGGCGCCATCGCCTAATGGGTGGGCTACAATACAGCAACTGAATATAGCACTGAAAGATTTTAAAACGTCTAAGAAATTCATCTATGCATATGGAGAAGACATTACACAGGGTGCTTACTTTGTAGCTTCTGCCGCAGACAGCATCTACCTGAACCCTGCCGGCGGCATAGAGTTTAAAGGGTTTGCCACCATTCTCGCTTTCTTCAAAGGAACACTGGATAAACTGGAACTGGAACCGGAGATTTTCTACGCAGGCAAATTCAAGAGTGCCACAGAACCTTTCCGTGCTGAAAAAATGAGCGAACCAAACCGCCTGCAGGTAACAACATTTCAGAATGGTATGTGGGATCAGTTCCTCAATGCAGTAGCAGACTACACACACGCAGATAAAGCAACCATAAACGGATGGGCGCAGAACGGATCGATACAATTCCCTGCCGATGCGGTAAAGTATAACATGGTGGCAGGCCTTCGCTATTGGGATGAGGTGGAGCAAAGAATAAAAGCAAAGACTGGACAGAGCGATAAGGATGAGGTAAAATACGTGACCATCAATGACTATGCTAATGATACAAAGAACGATAATAAAATAAGCAACAGTAAAATTGCTGTCCTGTTTGCTGAAGGCGAAATTAAAGATGGTGAACAAATGAATGACCCGGAGATCGCATCTAAAACGCTTTGTGAAGAGATACGTAAAGTAGCTAAGAACGATAAAGTAAAAGCGGTTGTATTGCGTGTAAATTCTCCTGGTGGCAGTGCACTGGCATCTGACGTGATACTACGTGAGCTTGTATTGCTGAAACAAAAAAAACACCTCATAGTTTCTATGGGCGACTATGCGGCATCGGGCGGTTATTATATTGCCAGCATGGCTGATAGTATTTTCGCATTGCCTAATACAATAACAGGCAGCATCGGTGTTTTTGGTATGATGTTCAGTATGGACAAGTTGCTGAAAAACAAACTGGGCGTCACATTTGACGGCGTAAAAAATGCACCATTCGCAGATGTGCCAACTGTCGCCCGTCCGCTAACTCCGGTTGAAGGTCAGCGTATGCAGAACTCAGTAGATACGATCTATGAATTATTTAAAAGCCATGTAGCAGCCGGCAGAAAGATGAGCATGGCAAACGTAGACTCTATAGCACAGGGCAGGGTATGGACAGGATCTGATGCGCTACGTATAGGTCTTGTAGATGGACTAGGTGGATTGGACAGGGCAATAGCAAGCGCAGCCCGTATGTCTGGCTTGTCTGAGTACAAAGTGGTTACTTACCCTGAACCTACAGATAAACTGACAACTATGATGCGCAGGTTCGGTGCTAACTCTACATCGGAAGCTATGAAGACTGTGATCAAAGAAGAAGCAGGCGAAGGTTACGAATGGTATGAGAAGATACAAGGCCTGCGTAAGATGAATGGTAAGGCTATGATGGCTATGCCATTCGTGCTGAGTGTCAATTAACCCCAACCCCTAAAGGGGAGCTACCACATTAAATACTTAAATTAACGGTAGCATGTAATTTTTATAAAATGCAAAAAGAAAGACCGGTTATTCTTATTACTAATGATGATGGCATTACCTCGCCGGGCATACGGGCGCTGGTAGAAGCAGTGAAAGATCTGGCACAGGTAATAGTCGTAGCTCCCGACAGTCCACAGTCAGGAATGGGTCATGCAATAACAATTGGCGATCCTTTGAGGTTGAATAAAGTAGACGTATTTGAAGGTATAGACTCCTGGCAATGCAGTGGCACACCTGCCGATTGTGTAAAACTGGCCAGGGATAAGATACTGCACAGGAAGCCAGATCTGTGCCTTAGCGGCATTAATCATGGAGCAAATCATTCTATCAACGTTATTTACTCCGGCACTATGAGTGCAGCAATGGAAGCAGCTATAGAGGGAGTACCATCTATCGGCTTCTCCCTATTGGACTATAAATTTGATGCTGACTTTACGGTTGCTAAACAAGTGGCACATGATCTTGCAAAAAGAATGCTGGCCAACCCGATGCCGGAACATATACTGCTCAATGTAAACATTCCGATAACTACTGTTGCCAACTTTAAAGGGATGAAGATATGCAGGCAGGCATATGCAAAGTGGGCAGAAGAATTTGAGCATAGGGTAGACCCGAGAGGAAAGGATTACTACTGGATGACCGGCAAGTTCATGAACATGGATAAAGAAACCGGAACAGATGTAGAAGCGCTGAATGAAGGGTATGCATCTGTAGTGCCTATAAAAATTGACTTTACAGACTACACGATGAAAACGTGGCTGGAGGACAATTGGAATTTGTAATTGGGGATTTGTAATTTGGATTGTTTCGTATAATCCTGTTTTTCTTAAAATTTTAGTTTGCAGAATGGTTTATAAGGTAATAGGATTGATGTCAGGAAGTTCGATGGACGGACTGGATATTGTATATACACAGCTTGAGGAAGTAAGGGGTAAGTGGAGTTATGAGATACTGCAGGCAGATTGTTTACCATATACTGATAAATGGTTAACAGACCTGAAGAGCGCAGCAAATATAAATGTCAGTGACTTCCTAAAGCTGAATACCGCATATGGAAGATATACTGGTGAAAAGATCAACGAATTTATAGCGCAGCACAACCTGGGCCATAAGGTACATTTTATTGCATCTCACGGCCATACTGTATTTCATGAGCCAGAGAACAATACTACCTGCCAGATCGGTGATGGTGCGGCTATAGCTGCAATAACAGGCTTACCTGTCATTAGCGACCTGAGAGCTATGGACGTAGCCCTTGGCGGACAAGGAGCGCCTATAGTGCCTATTGGTGATAAACTGTTGTTTGGCAGCTACGATTACCTGCTGAACATTGGCGGCATAGCCAACATTACCATCGCCGAACACATAAATACAGGCGGCATGCTGGCATTCGATGTATGCCCTGCAAACCAGGTGCTGAATATACTGGCTGAAAAAGAAGGCCATAACATGGACAAGGGCGGCGCAATGGCCGCTAAAGGTGAGCTGATACCGGAAGTACTGGATGCGCTAAACAATAGTGACTATTACAAACAGGCACCCCCAAAATCGCTCAGCAATGAAGCAGCACGCGATCTTGTTTTCCCTAAACTGCTGGAAAGCGACCACAATACTTATGACCTCCTGCACACAGCCACACAGCATATAGCAGAGCAGATAGCCGAAGCTGTAAAACAATATCCACATGGCAGGGAACAAGCTACGCTACTGGCTACGGGTGGTGGGGCTTTCAATACGTTTCTTATCATGCAACTGCAAAAGCAACTGGTACCTTATAACATCACCGTGGAAATACCCGATGCTAACGTAGTAAAGTACAAAGAGGCGCTGGTAATGGCACTGATAGGCACACTAAGATGGCGTGAGGAAATAAATGTAATGAATAGCGTGACCGGCAGTAGTAAGGATAGTGTAGGTGGGGCGTTGTGGCTGGGTTAGTTATATTAGCGGGGTAGGTGGTCTATTTCGTCACGAGTGAAGATTCGTACACCTGGCGGGTCGAATTCCATAACTTTAGAAGGAGGGCATACGATTAATTCACCAGGAACCAAATTATGCTTATTAAGTTTAGTTTGTTTATCTAGCGGATCTCTATCCACAAGTGGGTGTCTGTATCCACCCTGTTTAATATAAGGCTTAAGTTCTTTAAGCGCTTTTTTCATTTGGTAGTCCTGTGTTGTTACACTTCCAGAATGAATTACTAAACCACTTAAAGTGATACTATCATATCCAATATACAACACCGACACATCATACGTTCCCTCTTCCAGCCTTCCAATTTTAAAGTTACCGTCATAGTCCGTTATTTCACTACCTTTTATTACCCCATTCTGAAATAAGTGAATGACCGCAGTCACGACTGGCTCCTTCTTATCATCCAGCACACGTCCTTTAAATACACCATAAGGCTTACAATTAGGGTCAGTGGGTTTCTGTTGATTTTTTTGCTCTATACGGGGAGACCTGCCCTGAGCCAACAACGATGGCGTCTGTGTAAACAATAATGTCAACCCCAATGCTAACGTAAGCCTATATAATCGACTATGCGGCTGATGGGGGTCATAAATTGGACGGTCTACCTGTGTAGATAAAAAACGGCCGCAAGTATTTTCCTTATTCTTATACAAAAAATTATACAGCGCTGTATCACTCCACTCAGTAAAATCAATAACTGTCTGTTGGCAATGCGCACAGTGGCGGCCATTCCCATTAAGTGTCATAGCATCCCAGTTCTGGTTGCAGGGTTCTGGTATGTGTATCTGTATTGATTTTAACTCACTCATGCTTTTACAGTATGTAATATACTTATAAAGACGTAATTGAGACCAATAATCTTGGGTGAAATTGACAATTAATACTGCCCCGTATTCAGCATTACCAGAGTACATGCTTCCAGTACATCTATTCCTTCCTTGGTAGCTATGCGTTCCAATTCGTCATTCTCCGCACCGGGGTTAAAAATGATACGGCGAGGCTTCAGTGACATGATGTAATCGTAGTAGGGCTGCTGGTGTGTGGGATTGAGATAAAGAGTTACGGTGTCAATGTCATCATCTTTTACCTGCTCTTTGTGTATCTCTACTCCGGCTATATTACCTCCTGTTTTGCCTATTGCCACTACCTCTTGTTTTTTATTCAACAGGTTCAGTACGGCCATATTGCTGTATCTCGATGGATTTTCAGAGGCACCTATCACTAATGTCTTATTCTTCATAGCGTGTTTTAACTACGGTATATCTAACGAAAACCATGCCACATTGCATTCTAAGGTTTTCATTTAACACTTATAACGACATAGCCACCATTTCTGCGATGTCCAGCACTTTAACACTATCTTCCTTTTCTTTGTTTTTTACACCATCAGTAAGCATGGTCATGCAAAACGGGCAGTTCGATGCGATAATAGTAGCTCCTGTTTCCATAGCCTGCTCTGCACGGTCAAAATTCACACGTGTAGTACCTGCTTCTTCCTCTTTGAACATCTGCGCGCCACCGGCACCACAGCACATACCATTACTGCGGCATTTCTTCATTTCTATCAGCTCGGTATCAAATGCTTCCAGCACCTCGCGCGGCGCTTCGTATATACCATTGCCGCGTCCCAGGTAGCAGCTATCGTGGTAGGTGATCTTCTTGCCTTTAAATGCACCGCCGTCTTTCAGGGTTATCTTGCCTTCGTTGATCAGCTGCTGCAGGAATGTAGTATGATGTATGACCTCGTAATTACCGCCAAGCGCAGGATATTCATTCTTAAAAATATTGAAACAGTGCGGGCATATAGTCACTACTTTCTTTATGCCATAGCCGTTCATTACCTGTATATTATTATACGCCATCATCTGGAACAGGAATTCATTACCCGCCCTGCGCGCAGGGTCGCCGTTACACATTTCTTCCTTGCCTAGTATAGCAAATTTCACACCTACCTTGTCCAGTATCTGCGTGAACGCTTTAGTGATACGCTGCGCACGCTGGTCGAAACTACCAGCACAACCTACCCAGAACAATACTTCCGGTGTTTCCCCGTTCGCCGCATACTCAGCCATTGATTTGATTGGCATATACTTTATGTTTTTAACCTGTCAGCAGACAGGACTTGATAATTAATAATTAAGCTACATCCTGTGTCCATGCATCCCTGTCATCCGGGCTGAATTTCCATGGCGCCATGTTATTCTCTATGTTACCAAACATCATGTTCCACTCCTGTGGCGCATTGCTGGCTTCCATTACCAGGTTACGACGCAGCTGCATAATGATGGATAACGGGTCTATAGTCACAGGGCAGGCTTCCACACATGCCTGGCAGGTAGTACATGCCCTCAGTTCTTCTACAGTTATATAGTCGTTCAGAAGCGACTTGCCATCATCCTTAAATTCTTTATTGAGATTGATGTTCTTACCCACCTCTTCCAGTCGGTCACGGGTATCCATCATTATCTTGCGGGGCGATAGCTTTTTGCCCGTCATATTAGCAGGGCAAGCGTCGGTGCAGCGCCCGCACTCTGTGCAGGAGTAGGCGTCCAGCAGGTTCTTCCAGCTCAGGTCGGTCACATCCTTAGCACCAAAGCTACTATGTGCAGGAGCTACATCACTTGCCGGCAGTGCCTTTGCAGGTTCCATCATATACAGCACCTCGTTCTGTATTTCCGGCATGTTCTTCACTTCGCCTTGCGGTGTCAGTTTAGAATAATAGGCGTTCGGGAATGCAAGAATGATATGGAAGTGCTTGGAGTAGGGTAGATAGTTGAGGAAAGCCAATACACCTATGATATGCAGCCACCAGCAAGTACGTTCAATAGCTATAAGAGTGCCTGCAGACAGCCCTGTAAACATTCCTGAGAAATTAGACGTGATCCAGAATTGCGCAGTATGAA
>JAOQAP010000223.1 GCA_025963465.1 Flavipsychrobacter sp. | reverse complement strand
GGGGTCAGTTTCTTCCTTTCCAGGAAACGGGATAGCTTAAAAGTATGATCTTCTTTAAAATCAAGGCTTACCAGCAGTACTTTCACGGGCTTTCCTTCAGAATAGCTTTGCAGTTTATTGAACTCAGGCAGCTCGGCCACACATGGGGCACACCATGTGGCCCAGAAATTAATGATATATAAAGTGTCCCTGGATGATGCCCTGTGTATCACTTCATCCATAGTATAAGCTTTTACATCTTGTGCCCGGGCAGCAATGGTGCAAAAAAGTATGCAGAGTATTAAAAGCAGTTTCTTCATGAGGTAGTATTAAGCCATTGTAAGTTACACGAAGTTAAGCTGAATTACCATCCTCTGTATTAAGACCTCCCATCAGCAGTCAACTGCAATTCCTGCTTTTGCAATACCAGGAAGAACAGGTATACAAAAACACCTATCTGCACTTCAAGCACCGGCTCGATCATCAGCTGCAGGAACAGCACCAGCCACACCATGAAGAAAAAGAAGCTGCGCCGATCTCGCCTGAGTTTGGCAAGCGGCATAAATACCCATGCAATAAACAGCAGCATAGCAGGTATACCACAACCCAATGCCACTATCAGGAACTGGTTATGAGGCAGCAACACTGCAGACTGCGGCACTTCAGGGTATAGTTGTTCATAGCCCTTATCCATGGCGGTCATCATATCGCCGGTACCTACACCCGTCAATGGATGTTCTTTAATAAGGTTTACCGCTATCTTATAAGACATCAGGCGGTTTATATCGCCATAATTGCCCGACTTATCACCGTGTGTGAACATGAAATAAGTAAAGTCGATATACGCGGCCCGCTCCCGGAAGGTGGGGATATACTTTATGCCGAATATGACTGCAAGCGGTATAGCTATTATTATTATCAGCCCTATGAGCTTCTTTTTGGCAATTGCCATATATAACCCCCAACCTGTCAGGAACAGGTATAATGAAAGCAGGCCGCTCTTTACTGCAAGTACATGCATAAATACGACCAGCAGCCCTACACAGGTACCCACCAGCCATTTCGCTTTAGTGCTTTGTAATGATGGCCACGTATATATGCTCCAGATCACAAACAGCGCTATCGCCAGGCTTGCTCTTACATGGTCGTTCTTTGGCAGCGTTGGTAGTATTACCGAGAATTTATATTGATATATGGCATCAGGATCTGTAAGCAGGAACGACATGCTGTAAAATGCGCCGCCGAGCAACAATAATCCGCCTGATATGGTAATGAACTGTAATTGCTTTGCCGAAAAGCGAGGCATGTACGATACTGCCAGCGGCAATATGAGCACCGGCAGCTTGGTTTGCCAGCGTATGTCCCAGTTGTGTTTATCCACGCTCCAGAACCAGGTAAGTGCATAGCAGGCCACCCATGCCACACCCAGCAGCCACCATTTGTTGCGCAGCCACTGGCGGGGCGGTATATCACGTATGGCATTTATACCAAACAGGAATACCGTAATAGACAACATTACCCGCGATAACAGGAAGCCGGCAAACATTCCAAATATGCATATTACTGCAATGTTGGATTTCTCTAACATCTTATTATTTAGAAAACTACTTTTGCTATCAGATACGTTCACTGTTTCTCTTTAACGGACAAAATCCAAATTTAGTGCCAGGTAATATAAAACAACTTCATGAACAGATAAAAGCAGGGAATTTCCTCGCACTGGCGAGGGGTATAACCATTGTGGAAAATGAGCTCAACGGTTACGAGTCACTGCTTTTAGGCCTGCATGAAAGCCGCCATGCTAAGGTGATAGGGATAACAGGCCCACCGGGCGCGGGCAAAAGTACACTGGTAAACGCACTGCTGCGCCACTGGCTGAAGGAAAATAAAAAAATAGCCGTGCTCGCCGTCGACCCATCATCACCATTTAATTATGGTGCGCTGCTGGGCGACAGGATACGCATGAGCGATTTTTATACCAATCCCAACATTTTTATACGATCCCTGGCTACAAGAGGCGCACTGGGCGGCCTTAATGCCAAAATAATAGAGATAACCGACGTAGTGAAGGATGCAGGCTTCGATATAGTGCTGGTCGAGACCGTGGGCGTGGGCCAGAGCGAAGTGGAGATAGCCGGCCTTGCCGATTGTACTGTGGTAACACTGGTACCCGAGGCAGGCGATGAGGTGCAGACCATAAAGGCAGGCATCATGGAAATAGCCAATATATTTGTAGTGAATAAGGCAGAGCGGCCTGATGCAGAAGGCCTGTACCGCAATCTCAGGATACTGGCACATGAAAAAGCAAATGGAGCAGACGAAACACCCGTAATAAAGACCATAGCCACGCAGGATGACGGAGTAGCAGAGCTTGCCAATGCTATTATTAAATTCCTGGACGGGCAAAAGGATATGCCCGAAAAACGCCTGCACCTCATGACCGACAAATGCTGGCACCTGATACAGGCACACAAAATGAAGGGCATAGATGCAAAACGGCTAAGGAAAGAATTGGCTAATGCCATTAATAAAGAAAGCTTTAACCTCTACGCTTTTGTACAGGGCTTTCTTAATCAACAATAAGTACTTTTTTATAGATTTTTACGTTTAACACAGCTAAAGGAACAACAGCTACGGACTAACCACTAATGACCTTCGACTTAACAACCATTCCACATTATATCTTATACCTGGTAGCATTGGTAGCATCTGCTGCTATCAGCATGTATGCAGTACGGAAGGTCATGTTCATTATGAAGCGCCGCGGCATCTTCGATACTCCCGATAATACGAGAAAGATACATGGAGAAGAAATACCTACGCTTGGCGGCATTGGTATATTCATCGGATACATGGTGGTCACTACGTTCTTTATGTATTTTGGTGTGGGGGCATGGCACTATGTTGTAGCCTCTTCCATACTACTATTCTTTACCGGCATTTACGACGACCTGGCAAACATGAGGCCGTCCAAAAAGCTATTGGTACAGCTCCTCGCAGCAGCCATCACTATCTACTTTGCAGATATTCGCATCACCTCATTGTATGGCATGTTTGGCATTAATGACTTGCCCTACTGGGTGAGCATTGCCATATCTGTTATTGCCTGCACGCTGTTTATTAACGCATTCAATTTCATAGATGGTATAGATGGGCTTGCCTGCGGGCTTACTATCCTGTATATCAGTATGCTGGGTGGGCTCTTTGCATCTATGTCGGCAGTGGGCATGTCGGGTATTGCGTTTGGGCTTATAGGTGCTGCAATAGGTCTGCTTTATTACAATGTAGCTCCTGCCAAAATATACATGGGTGATACAGGATCTATGTTCCTGGGCTTTACCATATTTGTGTTATGCATCTCTTTCATCAATACTTACGGGCATGATGGCAGTACTATTGTATCTGTTGTGCATTCTGCACAAGGCGCTGCTACTATTGTATTGTCAGTATTGTTCCTCCCGGTATATGATGCGCTGCGGGTGTTCCTGCTTCGTGCATCAAAAGGAACATCGCCATTACATGCAGACAGGCTGCACCTCCATTATTACCTGCTGGATGCCGGCTTCTCTCATTCCCGTTCCGTAATGATCATCATGCTTACCAATGTCGCTATTATTGCTCTTGCATGGCTCATGCAGGAGGTCAATTTACTGATAACGCTACTAGCTATGACATTTATCGCATCGCTGGTATTGTTTGCCATCTACAGGTCGCGCCGGAAGAAGCTGGGCGCAGTATAATCTGCTACTTCTTAGGCAATGAAAAACTGAAGGTCGCACCCTTACCCTCCGCTGCATCTGCCCATACCTTTCCTCCATGCTTGGTTACTATACGTTCCACTATTGCCAACCCTACGCCGGTACCCTCAAACTCCGATACCGAATGTAACCGCTGGAACACACCAAACAATTTATCTGCGTACTTCATATCAAAACCATCTCCATTATCTGCTACAGAGTAGGTCACCTCATGCTCACTTTCTGCCGATGTTATGTTCACCGCAGGGTTAGCTGTCTTC
>JAOQAP010000165.1 GCA_025963465.1 Flavipsychrobacter sp. | reverse complement strand
TATAGGAATCGTTTATCAGGTCCAAAGCGATTACCCTCATGCTCACGAATATTATTTTAAAGCCTTGAAAATTGAGGAAGAATTGGGGGATAAAAAGCGCGCAGCCAATACTAACATCGGTATTGGTACTGTTTATCGTAATCAGAGCGATTTTCCCCATGCGCTGGAATATTATAAAAAGGCGCTGAAACTAGCAGGGGAAACAGGGGATAAAAAGGCGCTAGCGCTTGTCAGCTACAATATCGGTGATATATACAGTGAGCAAGGCGATTATCCGCATGCGCTGGAATATGACTTTAGCGCATTAAAGGCATCGGAAGAGGCGGGTGATAAACAATCAATAGCAGGTGCTACCATGTGTATCGGTAGTGTTTATGCTTCACAAAATAATAACCCCCGTGCACTGGAATATTATTTCAACGCGCTCAATATCTATAAAGAAATTGGAGATAACCTCAGCCTGGAACGCACCACCGGCAATATAGGCAATGTGTATTGCAACGGAATAAAGGATTACCCCCATGCGCTGGAATATTATTTAAAAGCATTAAAGATCGCTGTAGAAATGGGGGATAAAGAAGGGGCCGGAATAAGCGCCGGTAATATCGGCAATGCTTATGCCGGCGAAAAAAATTATGTTCTGTCAATAGCATTTGGAAAGAAAGCCCTGCAAATGGATGAGGAAATCGGAAGCAGGCGCCCTGCAACATATGCACTTGAGGGTATTGGTAACGCATACCTTGAATCAACCGGTGACAGCGTGAAAGATGGTAAAGTAACGTTGCCTGTGGGTCTTCCCGCCAGTTTTTCTATTGAAATACAGTCCCTACCGGCCAGTAACTCTGCGCGCGTGCGACTTGCCATAGATTATCTGCAGCGGGGACTGGACTCAGCAAAAAAAATAGATATACTTGATGTCATGAAGGGGTGTAGCGAAAGTCTAGCGAAAGCCTGGAAAAACGAAGGGGATTATAAAAAAGCAATGGCGTACTACCAGGATTTTGTGGCAATAAAAGACAGTATATTCTCCAAAGAGAACGGGAAGAAAATACTACAGCTGCAAATGAAATATGACTATGGCAAGCGGGACGACTCCATTGGGTTGGCAAATGCCAGGAAAGAAAAAATATCTGCCCTGAAACTGGAGCGGCAGCGCAACTATACCTATGTGGGCATAGCCGGAATTTTGGCGTTGATCATCTTTTCATTCTTCATTGTACGTGAACGGGGAAAATCGGAGCGGGAAAGAAAAAAATCTGACGATTTGCTTCTGAACATCCTTCCGGAAGAAGTCGCAAACGAACTAAAAGAAAAAGGTATAACACAGGCAAGGCACTTTGACAATGTTACAGTGCTGTTTACCGACTTCGTAAATTTTACCAATGCGGGCGAAAAGATGGGCGCGCAGGAGCTGATCGACGAACTGCATACCTGTTTCAAAGCTTTTGATGAAATAACCTCCAAATATAAGATAGAGAAGATCAAGACTATCGGTGACGCCTATCTTGCCGTGGCCGGATTGCCATTGTCAGACCCTGAACATGCCGGGCACGTGGTTGCTGCCGCGATAGAAATAAACAGCTTCATGTCAACCCGCTATGACCGTCTTGGAGACAAGACTTTTCAGATACGTATAGGTGTGCATAGCGGCAATGTAGTGGCCGGCATAGTAGGCGTAAAAAAATTCGCTTACGATATATGGGGCGACACAGTAAATACTGCTGCCCGAATGGAGCAAAACAGTACTCCGGGCAGAATCAATATCTCCCAAACTACTTACGAACTGGTGAAAGACAAGTTTCACTGTGAATACAGGGGCGAGATAGACGCCAAGAATAAAGGAATGCTGAAGATGTATTTTGTAACGCCGCCGAACGCGATTGCCTGAAGCCTGGAACAGGAGACTTCCACCTTGTTACACCATCGATAGGCTATATGCAGACAAGGGTATAGATTTGAACTGTACTTGACAAAGACATGAAAACTTTTGCTAAATACAATGAATAATTGCTTATTTTCTGTTCAAGTCATGGATCCGACGCGGCTCACCATTAATGGATATGCATGCCACCCCTACTGTCTATCCAGCTATCGCGGTGGTTATTCATCGCCTTGAACCGGTCGTTGGAGAGTGCACGGTAATCAGGTGTATTGAACGTCGTTTGTGAGCCTTTAGACTGGTAACCGCCTCCGGTGTACTTGGCGTTTTCCTCCGCTATCTTCTTCTGCAGCGCTGCCCTCCTGGCAGCCTCATCCACTTTAGATTTTGCTATTGCGTCGCGCTGCCATATCTTCTGCTGCAGCTCTATAACCCTCCATACTTCCAGCTCTCCCAGTTTTTCCTGCATGCCCTGGTCGGCTGACATAAAAGGATCATTGTTTTCATCAACTGCCTTCCAGCTATTGCCTCTGTCAACTGATTTCAACACTTCCCTATGGTATATAAACTCCTTTTTCTTTTCTTCAATGGTCACATTAATAGCATAAATATTGTCGGCATCATCAAATCCGAAATACCTTGGCTCCATGTCTACCTTCTCCCATTTTTTCCCGCTCTTACTCAGTATCCATGCCTGGCTGAGCCGACAGGTATTCATGTTTTCGAGGTTATCAGAACTGGCGCACCTGCTGCCTATGATCATATTGCCATGCGCTTCAATGCTTTCACTGCTCACGCTCTCCCCTTTCACTATACGCCAATCCTCCCCGTTGTCAGACGAATAGCAAATGCCATAACCACTCTTGTACGATTTTGCTAACATCTGGCTGCTACCGGCCACTACAGAGGTTATATCTCCTGCCTCTACTCCCTCAACCAGGTTCCAGCTTGCGCCGTTATTGGTGGACTGGTACAACCCTTTTTGGGTAGCGGCAAAGACCTTGTTCTTAAATACAGTTGCGCTATAGATGCGGACCTCTCCAGGACAAACATTGAGCTCTTTCCAACTTGCGCCGTTATCGGAGGAGGCAAACAAAGTCTGGTACTTGCTAAAAGCAATAGCAAAAAGGGTGTTGCCATTGGCAGCGAGATCAGGAACATAGGCAGGCAGCCCGTTATTGGCAGGGGTCCATGTCTTGCCGCCATCGGAAGATTTGTACACTCCGTTATTACGGGTGCCGGCAAAGATGAGATCGCCTATATGGGCTATTGAGGTGATACGGATCTTGCCATCGTCAACAGTCGGCGTCTGTGCATTAACGGTGTTGTATGTGCCAGATACGGTTAGCATGGCAAATAATACAAATGTTCGTAGCGCTGTTCTCATTTTGGCGTTTTTATGAATATAAAAGTACACTAAGTATGGGGATAGGCAAATACCGCATGTGTGGTATTTTTTGCACTCTAAGCTGCTGCCTTCTTTGTTCAATGTCATTTACCTGTTGAAGTCACTGATCCATATTTGCTTGCTAATACCTTTATTATTATTGTCATAATACCTATACCTGAATACTCACTGCTTTTTCGGCTGAGGGTTACCATCGGTTTCCCGGTTCTTGTATAATTGAAAATTTACCCATTCTACAGTTTCCATGCAAGATTATCATAAAGTGTGCGGAGTTTGGTTAATCTACCCAGTACAAAAAAAGTCTCGAAAGTGAATACTATCAAGACTTTTAATTTTTGACTAGCTTGATTGAATAAGATCCTACCTGGTTGAGAATGAATCACTTTATTTTTGTCGATTATTTTGTCGATCAAAACAAGAATTTCTGAAAATAAGACCAACGCCACCGTAATTGCTGCATATTTGCAGGAAAAAAATCACATGGCTGATCTTGCGTGGAAAATACTTTCTTCAAATTATGTGCATAGAGGGCCATGGGCTACCCTTCGTGCTGATAGGTGCGAGATGCCTGATGGCAAAATAGTGCCGGAGTACTTTGTGCTGGAATACCCTAATTGGGTAAATACAGTAGCTATCACTGAAGATAACACGGTGCTGATGGTAAAGCAGTACAGGCATGCTGCAGGCATTGTGTCTACAGAGATACCCGGCGGAGTAATAGATGGTAATGAACTACCGCTGGATGCCGCAAAGCGGGAACTGCTGGAAGAGACAGGTTATCAGTTTGACGACATAGAATTGCTCGCAACAGTACATCCTAACCCTGCAACCGCTAACAATGTTACCTATCTATACCTGGCAAAAGGCGGCAGGAAAGTTTCCGACCAGAACCTTGATGAACATGAAGAGCTTATAGTAGAACAACTAACAATAGCTGAGGTAAAGCAACTACTCCTGGATAATAAGATAACGCAATCGCTGCATTGCACTTGTTTGTTTTACGCACTGATGAAAATGGGTGAGTTGAGCTGATTGCCCAGAAACCAGATGTTTCCGTATGCCAGGACTAACATGATTCGTTGATTGCAAATCTTCTTCTATATTGCACGGGATTACAAACCCCGATAATCAAGGATATAATAATGATATTACCGGTTTACGTATTATCCATTTCTTTGAATGTATTGCCCTGCGTTATATCGCCCGTTTCGTATCCTTTTTTGAACCAGTATATACGTTGCTGCGAAGTGCCATGGGTAAATGCATCTGGTACTACAGTTCCCTGCACCTGTTTTTGCAGGCGATCGTCGCCTATGGCATTGGCGGCATTCAGGGCCGCATCTATATCGCCCGCATCTATTACATTGCCTTGCTGAGCCAGGTAGTGCGCCCATACCCCGGCGTAGAAGTCGGCTTGCAGTTCCAGCATCACCGAAAGGCGGTTGGCTTCCTTTTTACTTGCCCCGCTGCGCATTTGCTGGAATTTATCGGTAGTGCCCAGCAGGCGCTGCACATGGTGGCCCACTTCGTGGGCGATCACATATCCGTTGGCAAAATCACCGGGTGCATGGAACCTGTTCTTCAGCTCATCAAAAAACGATTTGTCAAGGTATATTTTTTCATCCTCCGGGCAGTAAAAGGGGCCCACGGCACTGGCTGCATAGCCGCACGCAGTGGCCGAATGACCCTGGAAAATGTGAATAGTTGGCCGCTGGTACTCGCGGCCAAGTCCTTTAAATATTCCTGTCCATACCTCATCTGTCTCGGCAAGTATCACTCTCACAAAATGATCCATGGAATCTCTTTGGTCCTCTGTCTTCTTATAGGTTTGTTCTTGTGTATCAGGTCCATGTGAGTTCAGCAGCGCAGAAGGGTCGCCACCTAGCAGGTATACGATGATGCCGATGACCAGTGTGCCTATGCCGCCGCCCACCAGCTTACCCCCATAGCCACCTCCGCTGCCGTATTCTACATTATCGCTTTCTCTTCCGCCAAACCAACGCATAAGTATCTGTTTAGTGATCAAAGACACGTAATAATTGTGCCAGAATCTTGCCGGATGTTTATTGATAGTCGCCGATAATTGAGTTTAATCACCAAATTCCTGACGTGATCTTAATCATGTTTTGAGAGAATATGACTAGCTACATTTGCTGAAATACCTGTCAATGATGATAGACGTCAAAGTTCTTGAGAAATATAATGTTCCTGTTCCGAGATACACAAGTTATCCAACGGTACCTTACTGGAAGGACACTATCGACATTAAACAATGGGAGTATACTTTTCAACGCGATTTCAAAATAAATAACGGAACGGAAGGCATCAGCCTCTATATTCATCTTCCGTTTTGCGAGTCTTTATGTACTTATTGCGGATGCAACAAGAAAATAACGACGAATCATAGCGTGGAGGACGAATATATAACCGCGTTAATAAAAGAATGGCACTTATATCTGTCTCTAATGAATGACACTCCTATTATCAGAGAGCTTCATCTTGGGGGAGGCACTCCAACCTTCTTTTCTCCTGCAAACCTTGACAGATTATTGACAGCGGTTTTTAAAACGTCAGTTATTCATGAACATCATGAATTTAGCTTTGAAGGCCATCCTAATAATACGACCGACGCGCATTTAGAAATATTATTTAATCTTGGCTTTAGAAGATTAAGTCTTGGAGTTCAGGACAACGACTCAGAGGTTCAACGAATAATTAACAGGATACAACCCATAGAAAACGTCCGGAATGTTACGGAAACGGCACGAACTATTGGATATACTTCGGCAAACTATGACCTGATCTATGGCTTGCCTTTACAATCGTTGGAAAGTATTACCCGGACAATAAATGAAACAATTCTATTAAAGCCCGACAGAATAGCTTTTTATAGCTACGCACATGTTCCATGGACAAGCAAAGGCCAAAGACTATTTGACGAGCATGATCTGCCAGCTGCTGATGAAAAGCTCAAGCTATATCGGAGAGGAAGAGAAATTTTCCTGGAACATGGCTATTCAGATATCGGGATGGATCATTTTGCATTGCCTTCTGACGCGTTATACCAGGCTGCATCAACTGGTGTGCTTCACCGGAATTTCATGGGCTATACCACCCAAAATACTACTTTCCTAATTGGTTTAGGAGTATCGAGCATAAGTAGTACGGGACACAGTTATTCACAAAATTCAAAAGCCATTCATGATTATTATCGGCAAATAAAAAATGATCTTTTACCTGTTGAAAAAGGTTATTTTCTTAATGACGAAGATGTTCGTTTTGGAAAATACATTCTGGATATCAGTTGCAGAGGGAAAACAAACATTCAAAAAGCTGATTGGCAGACTGTGGAAGAAGTATGTCGCCAGGAACTAACAAAACTGGAAGAAGATGGACTTATTACTATCAACGGATACGAGGTGCAAGTAACTGTAACAGGGAAAAATTTCATCAGGAATATCTGTAGTGTTTTTGATCTATATCTTCAAAAAAGCAAAGTGAACAATGGCAAACGAATATTCAGCAATGCGATATAGATGACTGGGAGCCAATCATAAAAGCAAACTCAACATGACGGCTTAATTTAAAAATCATCGGGTCAATTTCTTAAGTGAGGGACATTAACTAAAGATAATAAAATGAACAAACAAGGATTGCATAGCTTTCACATACCAGTTCTCGGACTAGCATATTCTGTTGATACACCGGTCAAAGTTGGCAGGTTTGGTATTTCTTCTGTCATATCAATAATGGACGATCAATTAATAGAAGACATGCGAAAACACTATTGCTCAGAGATCGGTGAGCCATATCTGTTGATCCCGAAAAACGAAGCGGATCACCGTGCCAGGCGCATAACAGCTTATCTGAACCTTGTAAATAGAATTGTTTCAGATCAGGTAAAACAGTTGCGGGATCTCCCTTTTACACAGGGAAGCGAGATAATGAAGTACTTTGAATTGTTACCGGACAGATCCTTTGCAAAAAAGCTTTTCAACACTATGCTGGGATTAGCTGATGGCGAAGAAAAACAACAATTACAGTCGAAACTGAGGGCTGTTATTGCTCCCGGGGCCATTGATGTAAATATCATGTCAAAAGTTGATAAAACTAATTTTGATGGAGATGGCAATGAACTATCAATGGAATATTCTGATGCACTTGCACCATTTCGGGGATATGCCCAGAGTGATCTTCGATCGTCAGTTGTATTTTCAGCTGGTTATAATCCGAGGTTATATGCTTACGTAGAACAGTTTTCAGATTTCTATCCGGATGTAAACGGCGATTTAAAGAAGAAAATCATTCTCAAAGTCAGCGATTTCCGGTCTGCACTTGTACAAGGAAAAATATTTGCAAAAAAAGGGCTCTGGATTTCGGAGTTCAGGATTGAATCCGGATTAAATTGTGGTGGCCATGCATTTGCCACCGAAGGATTGCTTTTGGGTCCTATCCTCGAAGAGTTTAAGAATAAAAAAGCCGAATTGTCGGCAGAGCTTTTTGACTTGTGTAATACTGCCCGTACAGAAAAAAATAACCCTGTTTTTAGAAATATGCCGGAATTGAAAATAACAGTTCAAGGCGGAATTGGAACTGCAAACGAGGATGAGTTTCTCATTGAACATTATGATTTGGATGGAACAGGATGGGGAAGCCCGTTTCTTTTGGTTCCGGAAGCAACAAATGTTGACAATGCTACGCTGAATGACCTGGCAACGGCAAAACAGGAAGATTACTATCTGAGCGATGCGTCACCGTTAGGCATTCCATTTAATAATTTCAGGAAGACCTCGTCGGAAAAACAAAGGCTGACACGTATGGAAAAGGGACGACCCGGAAGTCCCTGTCATAAAAAATTTTTAGCGTCTGATAGGGAATTTACTGTAGAACCTATTTGTACAGCTTCCCGAAAGTACCAGCATCTTAAGATCAATCAATTAAAGGAGAAGGGATTACCCGAAGAGTTGTTCAATACTGAGTATAAGCGTATTACTGATAAGGATTGTCTGTGCGAAGGTTTAGGCACTTCGGTTAGGATAAAGGATGGGATACCATTGTCTCATAAGCTATCTGCAGTAACAATATGCCCTGGGCCAAACCTTGCTTACTTCTCCGGGGTATTCTCATTGAAAGAAATGATAGATCACATTTACGGTCGTATGAATATACTCAATGCTGTGTACAGGCCCAACATGTTTGTAAATGAGCTGAACCTGTACATTGATTATTTCAGGAAGAAAATTGATACCGACATAGTACTTAATCCTAAGCAGGTAAAGAGCTTAAATACATTCAAAGCGAATCTGCTTGAAGGAATTGATTATTACAAGGTCCTGGCTTCGGACCTTAAGAAAGAAACAAATCACTATATCTCGGTCATGAAGGAAGAATTGGATAACGCAGCTACAACACTTGCAAACCTTAGTGTATTGGTGTGTTCCTGATGGTCTTAATGCCTGCTAAAACTAAATACAACATTAAATGTTTCGATTGTGGATCATTCTGTTTTAAATCACAAAATGCAGCGATAGGGTAAAAGTAAACGGCACGGCTAATGTAGTTGCTATTATTCCTTCGTCTAACGGCCTGATATATGTTATTGACGAGGTATTATTACCACCCAAAAAGTAAGCAAAGAAAAATCAAGCAATGAAATATTGGAAAAAGCTATCGCATAAAGAGCAGTACAAGATCATTACTTCGGCTCTGAATAAGAATATCAACTACCAAGACTTCATCCCGCTTGGCATACCTGTATCCAAACTTGACCCTCATGTGTTTTATGAAGGCGCATCATTTCTGAATGATGCGCCCTTGTTACGAACTTACATACAGAACCCAAATCATATAGGATGCCATACACTTGGGGCGTCTGAGCCCTTTTTTGAAGGCACGCAACAATTAGAAAGAGAAGTTATTGAGTTGCTTTGTGTTGATGTTTTCAAAGCAGAGGATAACAGTTGTGATGGATATATAGCTACAGGTGGTACAGAAGCAAATATCCAGGCTGCATGGATATACCGCAATTATTTTATAGAAAAATATAACGCTGACATAAGCCAGATAGCGCTGCTCAGTTCGTCTGATACCCATTATTCAGTTACTAAAGCTGCCAACCTGTTGAATATCAGATCCGTCCGCGTTGCAGTAGATGATATTACAAGAGTGATCGTACGTGATTCATTGGATAATGCGATAGCAGATGCAATGAGTGACGGAATAAAATATTTCATAGTCATCTCCAACATGGCTACAACTATGTTTGGCAGCGTTGATGACCCTGATCTGTATGCAGACTGCCTCAAGAAGAACAACGTTCATTTTAAAATACATATAGATGGCGCATTTGGAGGATTCATTTATCCAATCAGCAATCCTGACAATACAGCCAATTTTGCCAACTTAAATGTCTCTTCAATAACGCTGGATGCGCATAAAATGCTGCAGGCACCCTACGGTACCGGTATCTTTATTGCCAGGAAAGGTTTAATGCAATTTGTCTACACTAAAGAAGCTAAGTATGTCAACGGAATGGATCTGACGCTTTGTGGCAGCCGCTCAGGAGCCAATGCAGTTGCAGTATGGATGATTTTGTTTGCTTACGGTTCGCATGGGTGGTTCGAGAAAATCAATAAGCTTTTGTACCGCACACAATGGTTGTGCAAACAACTACAAGATCATCGTTTTACATTTTACCGTCATCCTGATTTGAATATAGTAGCAATCAAGGCACACCACATATCTGCTCATTTGGCAAGAACGTATGGATTAGTTCCCGACACACATGATGGAGCCCCCAATTGGTACAAAATTGTGGTAATGGATCACGTGGAAATTGACTATTTACAGAAATTTATTAAAGAATTGGAAGTGAATACGATGGCCGTTGAATAAATATATTTTTATGCACGACTGCCTAAATAAAAAAACTAACTGTAAATAATTAATTTACAGTTAGTTATGTGTGACCCGGATTGGATTCGAACCAATGACCCCCAGCTTAGAAGGCTGGTGCTCTATCCAGCTGAGCTACCGGGCCGGTTACTCAGATTTTAATGATGGACAATCTGGATTAATTGCCCACTCTCTTTAAATTAATTCTAAAAATTCTTTTTTTTCGCTGTGACAGATTTACTGCCGTACTCAGCTTAAAAAGTGGGCAAAGGTAAAAAAAAATATTGTTATTTCCTGCAGATAATTACTTAGGCTGGTCAGATGGGGCCTCGCCGTCTTTCAGAATTGTGAGTGGAATGATATCGGTCTGGTAGTTCCATGTGTCATTGCCCCATTTAAAACCATCATACTGGCCACTGGGCACGAATGTGTATTTTCGGTGCGGGTCGTTGCCCTGGGATACCAGTTTGTCGAAGACTATCATTTTACGCTCCTCGTTCCAGTTCATAGATACCTGAACGGCTTTTTTGTACTCGAGTATAAACCTGTTGATACGCTGGCGCGGGAAATTTTCTGATGCTACGCCAAATATAGGTGCACCGAATGTAACACCTGCGTCTGTGATGATCATTGGGTCAAGTACTTTCTTGTTGCTCAGCGGGTTAGATGTGTTCATGCCAAATAAAGTATATACTGTACGGCCCTCCACCTCGTGAGATATAATGCGGTATATAATAGCACCGAACCATTTCCTGTTGGTAAGTATACTGTCTTCAGCTCCTTTACCCATCTGGTCGGCATAGTCCAGAAGGCCCCATAGTTTCAGTCGCTCAGATGGCATCTGTACGGCGCCATAATAGCGTTTCTGCACGCTTGAAGGGGTTATCTCCCAGTTGAGTATGCGGAAAGCATGGTCATCAGCGGAAATGATGTTAATCTTCTTGTTCAGCTTCTCGAAGGGGTAATAATAGGAGTTGGGTATCTTCAGGGCACGTATCATTTGCTTCACAAAGCGCTCGGAGTAACCTATGCGGGTATCGGGGATAAAGGCATCGTACATAGAATCTGCCGATACCAGCAGGGAATCTTCCATTATCTGCAGGCGCTCGAGGTTTTGCGGGGCTATATCCTGAGAAAATGCCCTGTTGCCTGTGAAAAGCATGAAAACGAACGCCGTGAGCACCAATAATTTCTTTACCATCGCCTTACTTTCATTTAGCATTTTAGACAAAATAATTCTATCCCAAACCTAAACAATTTTTCGTAAAAGATACAATAACCCGTTATAAGTATGTTTTTAGCGCAAAAGCCATTATTTTCGGGTCAAATTAGCTTGCAGAATGCACCTGGTACAACAAATATTATTCATAATTCTGGCCATAGCCGCCGTATATATTTTCGTAAAGAAAGTAACAGAGATGCGGCGCAACATAATGCTGGGGCGCAAAGAAGACCTCAGTGACAACAAAGGTCAGCGATGGAAGAACATGACCCTGCTGGCGCTGGGGCAGAAAAAGATGTTCAAAAAACCTACTCCGGCAATATTGCACCTGTTCGTATATGCGGGTTTTATCATCATCAATGCAGAGATACTGGAGATACTCCTTGACGGTGTTTTTGGTGTGCATCGTTTGTTTGCGCCGGTGTTAGGCAACCTGTATGCTTATCTTATTGGTTTCTTTGAGATACTGGCGGCACTGGTGTTGGTATCATGCCTTATTTTCCTGGTACGCAGAAATATACTGAAGGTGAAACGCCTGAGCATGGATGAGCTGAAAGGCTGGCCGCGTGAGGATGCCAACCTGATCCTGATCACCGAAATTGTACTGATGAGCCTGTTCCTGACGATGAATACTGCTGACCTTGTATTGCAGAATCTTGAGCCTGATCATTATGTTCATACTGCGCAATTCTGGATCACGTCTAA
>JAOQAP010000121.1 GCA_025963465.1 Flavipsychrobacter sp. | reverse complement strand
GACCGGCATCGTTGAAACCAACAATGCCTAAAGTGCCAGGCAAAATATACGAGCGTACATCACAGAGTTTTACTCTCAATTCTATATCTCCATACAGCAGAGACGATCCTGCGAACCTGTCTTTGCGAAAGCCGCGCAAATAGTTATTAGCGCCCAGTGTCAAAGCCTGGAAATATTCGTAATTATTACTGAAGATATGACCACCTCCGATGCGCAGCACTGCTACAACTTTAGCCGGCTCACTAAGGCTAGCGTATACCGCCATGTCTGATTCCATTTTCGTCAATGCCTTGCTGTTTGAATTCAGGCCATTCATAGCTGTAAAAGTTGTCACCCAGTCCACTCCCCTGGTTGGAAAAAGCACTGCGTTCAAATTGTTTACATCTAGTACTAATTTGCCACCCGCATAGCTCTTGTTATGGAATATGCTATTCGAATCAAGCCCGATTGCAGCCGGAGACGATAAAAGTCTGTCACTGTTATGCTCCCTGTTCCAGTAATAATTATAAAATACCGGGCCCAAACCAATACTCAGTTTGTCCCCAAAAAGACGATGCCTTGCAATAACGCTTCCGGATAGATCAGTAAACCTGACTCTGTAAAAATGGATATCAGCGTTGGGATCTTTTTTAGATTCATTACCGAAACCAAAGAAATTATTCAAAGTAGGATTTACGTATTCCCCGCTGACCAGGATATCTTCTTTTTTGATCACTTCCCTGAATTCGCCATTATACTTTACCTGGTAGGCTTTATTGGCAATGGCAAAAAGCGAGGTCAGTCTTTGATCTGTAGAGTATGGCTTTTTTCTGAAATTGAATGTCTTTTGCATTATTCCTACTCCCAATAGAACCTGGTCCTCGGGATTGTACCCGGCTTCCAGGTGGGGAAAACGCCAGCTGGTATAGTTGTCCTCTTTTTCATTGTAGTTATTTACCAAAGGGTCTTTAGAGAACATATTGTCCGTTCTACGGTGCGAAAGAACAGGATTAGTTTCTTTCTTGAAATCATATAATATGTTACGAACACGACCGCGCATATCAAATGTATCGCTGCCTTGCCCTCCTATTATGCGCAGCTTTATCTTTGAGTGCACATCATCATCAACGCGGAATAAATCATCACCATTAAAACCATAGAGCCTCAATTCTTTGGTAACTTTGTGATCGAATTTCCGGGAAAATATTGCCTTGCCTTGTCCTCCGCTGCTGTCTATGGGATACACATCAACTGATACACCAGTTCCATTTTTGCTAACATGGAAGTATTCATTTTCATTACTCCCTAATATATTTACTCTTTTCGATATATGCTTATAGTATAGCAGGCTTCGTTCAGGCAGAAGGTCCCGCCTGCTTTTCAGCTTGCCAACAATTACAGCACTATCCATTTTTGCGATTTCCGGCGGCAGATTTTTCACTGATGCACTAATTACTGAGTCAGTAATTTTCTGCTGGAATTCATTTAGCACTTGTTTCCATTCATTTTCGTCCAGGTCATTGAGATACGCCCCATCAAAATACCTGGCCACAAATCCCTGCCATCTTACGCGGGGAATGTCATATCGAAATCCTTTTAAAAAAGGCAACCTTTGCCATGTTGCATATTTCAATACTAGTCCGTCCGAGTAAAAGAATGCCTCGTCGCGATCATGAGGAATTGGGAAATATTGTTTTCGATCCCCGGTATCTGTTTTATGCCAGCTCCATTGATCAAAGTGACGGTCATAGTCCGCGATCAGAAAGTCCAGCATCCTCGCTTTGAGCAGTGTTTGCTGATCGACCGTAAAGTTATTTTTTTCTCTAAGTTTATTGAACAATTTAAAGGTACCTATACTCTTCTCGTCTGGCATAGCGTCATGCTCTTCAAGCATACAAACAGTATTTGCGAACAGTGGCCGGTAGCGCCCGAGCGAATAATCATCGGGTACCACAAAAAACCGTGGGTTAGAATGCGCTATACGGAGAGCATCTGAAAGCGCTGGCACGCAGAGCGCTGCGTAAGGGTAATTTGCCGAAATCATCTCCTGTACAACATCTCCGGCAAACGTTTGTCTAAAGTTTTTCGGTATTGCATTTTGAGGATTTTTGTTCAATGACCGTAGTACCCATTTGTTGCCGTCTTTATCCTTCAAATGAAGCACACTGCTTTGCTTGCCGCCACCAAGTCGCTCAATCGTCATACCGCCCTTTTCCTTTTTTATGTCGAATACTTTAAATTTCACCGGTGTCGCCCATTCCTTCCGGTAATTATTTCCCAACATTATCCTGTTAAATCCAGATGCATTTGCATAATTCTCATTTGCCGGGACTGTAACACTGTCTTTATAGATAATGTCGTGTGCGGTAACTGTATCTTTAGCTAATTCAGGGAATTTTGAAAAATTGAGAATTGTTTCAGAATAACTGTTTTTTATATCGTTCTTTTCGGGGTTTACTTCATAGAAGGTGACGCGAACATTCCTGTTTTTTAAAATGTCAATTACTGCAAACCCCATCGACGCAGCAGCATATTTTGTTTTCTTACTATGTCCTACTCTTTGCGACTTGCAGCCCCCGCCGCTCACTATATAATGGTAATTGCTGTCACTCATTAATTGAAGGTTATGCTCGTGACCCGCAATATGCACAACATAGGGGTGAGTTTTCAGAACATCTTCCACCCGGGCTATCATATTTGCATACAGCGGAAAATGGAGATCTTGCGGACTCCCGAAAACGCCGCGGCTTATGGGGTATATGGAGCCAATAACAGGCAGCGGAATATATAATTTTTTATTAAGGTCGGTAAAAGGAAAGATATGTTGCTTTATGCCATAGTACCCACTATGAACTCCTGTGCTCCTGAAAGGATGGTGACAAGCAAAAAGAACAAGTTTGTTTTGATTGTGGTCTATTATGTCTTTAATTGAGGCAAGTATTTCGTCGTCTGTTTTAGTGTCACAATCTGATTCGATTCCGGCTTTCTCACCTCTTGTCAACCACCATTGACTGTCCATTATAATGAGCACAGCATCTTTTCCCAGCGGAATTTCCCGGGGGCCGGGACATCCATCCTCCGGGTAAAATTTCACGTTGTCTGCTATACTATTCAGATAAGCACTTTGTCTCAGGATATTATCGTATCCTTGTGGTTTGCCGTTTGCCCAGTCATGATTACCCGGCATGAAAAAAGCCTGAGCCTTTGTACCCAGCACCAG
>JAOQAP010000119.1 GCA_025963465.1 Flavipsychrobacter sp. | reverse complement strand
ACTGTTGCTATTGGAGTGCTGCTGCTGGACCATGTACCACCGGAAGTGGCATCGCTTAAAGTAAGGGATGCTCCCACGCAAAGTGTAGAACCTCCGGTAATTACAGACGATCCTGTAACGGTTACGGTCATATACGCACCACAAGACCCCAATGCGTAGTAGATATTTACAACACCTGCTGAAATACCGGTAACAACGCCTCCTGAACTTACGGTAGCTATTGCTGTGTTGCCACTTAACCATGAACCACCGCCGGTAGAATCAGACAATGTAATGGAAGAACCTACACATACTGTTTTAAGTCCGGTTATAGGTTTAGGTGCCGCAACAACAGTAACTGTTTTAGATGCACTGCAACCACCAACTGTATAATATATGTTTACAACACCGGCAGATGCGCCTGTAACTATACCGCCTGATGAGACGGTAGCAATTGAAGTATTTCCGCTTGACCATGTACCTCCGGTTGTTGCATCGCTTAATGTGATCGTAGAACCTACACATACTGTAGATGGACCCGTGATAACAGATGAACCAGTAACCGTAACTGAATAGTAAGCGCCGCATGTACCTACAACGTAGTAAATGTTAACTACACCCGGAGCAACACCTGTAACTACACCTGTTGTGCCGACTGTAGCAATAGAAGTATTGCTGCTTAACCAGGAACCGCCTCCTATAGAATCAGTCAATGATATTGTAGATCCCGCACATACGGTATGAGGTCCTGTTATCGGTTTTGGTGCGGTTATAATTGTAACTGTTTTATATGCACCACAGCCGCTTACAGAATAATATATATTTACAACCCCTGCTGCAACCCCTGTAACTACACCACCTGAAGAAACTGTGGCAATAGACGTGTTGCCGCTTAGCCATGATCCACCCGGAGTTGCATCACTTAATGTAAGGGTAGAGCCTACACAGGTTGTAGAGCCGCCTGTAATAGGTGTGGTAAGAGATGTTATTGTTACTGTTTTAGTAACAAAACAGCCTGTAGTTAACTTATAGGTGATCGTAACTGTACCTGCCGAAACACCTGTAACAACACCCGTAGAGATGCCAACCGTAGCAATTGCTGAACTGCTGCTGCTCCATGTACCACCGGTCGTTGCATCTGTCAATGTGATAGTAGAACCTATGCAAACTGTAGAAGGGCCACCTATAGAAGAGGGACCAGGTGTAACAGTAACAGTATGATAAGCGCCACAGCCACCAACTATATAATATACATTGGCAACACCAACCACAAGACCGGTTACAACGCCACCTGAGCTAACAGAAAGTGCTGTACCACCGGCTGTCCATGAGCCACCGGATACTGTATCGACAAGTGTGATAGTACCGCCTATACATACCGTAGATGGTCCCGTAATTGTAGAACCACTTATAACAGTAACTGTTTTAGAAGCACCACAGCCACCAACAGAATAATAGATATTGACTACGCCGCCTGCAACTCCTGTAACAACTCCTGTTGACGATACAGTGGCAATAGAAGTATTGCCACTAAGCCATGAGCCGCCCGGAGTAGCATCACTCAATGTAAGTGTAGAACCGATACAAACCGTAGAAGAACCTGAAATAGGTGTAGTAAGTGTAGTAACAGTAATAACTTTTGTAGCATAACAACCACTTGATAATTTATAAGTGATTGTTGCAGTGCCGGCTGCAACACCAGTAATACTACCGGAAGTAGGGTTTGCAGTTGCGACAGAAGTATTGCCGCTGCTCCATGTACCACCGCTCGTTGCATCAGTCAACGTTATTGTTGAACCAACACATACTGTTGATGGCCCACCGATAGAAGAAGGCGCTGGCATAACAGTAACCGTATGGTAAGCACCACAGCCGCCAACTAAATAATAAATATTAACCACACCGGATGCAAGCCCTGTAACAACGCCGCCGGAACTCACAGATGCGGCAGTACCGCCTGCGCTCCATGTGCCGCCTGACACTGTGTCCACAAGTGTTATTATACCACCAACACAAACAGATGAAGGGCCTGTAATAACAGAACCCGGAATAACTGTAACTGTTTTAGAAGCACCACAACCGCCAACAGAGTAGTAGATATTTACAACACCGCCTGAAACACCTGTTACAACTCCTGCAGACGAAACATTTGCAATAGCCGTATTGCCGCTCAGCCATGAGCCGCCCGGAGTAGCATCACTCAATGTAATTGTAGAACCGATACATACAGTAGCGGAACCTGAAATTGGTGTAGTAAGTGTAGTGACGGTAATTATTTTTGTAGCATAACAACCACTTGATAATTTATAAGTGATTGTTGCAGTGCCGCCTGCAACGCCGGTAATACTACCGGAAGTAGGATTGGCAGTAGCTATAACCGTATTGCCGCTTGTCCATGACCCACCCGATGTAGCGTCAGTGAGCGTTATTGAAGAACCAACACATACAGAAGAAGGACCACCTATAGCAGAAGGCGCTGGCATAACAGTAACACTATGGAATGCACCACAGCCACCAACTAAATAATAAATATTAACAACACCAAATGCAAGCCCCGTCACTACGCCACCAGATGTAACCGAAGCTGCGGTACCACTAGTGCTCCATGTGCCGCCTGAGGTAGAATCTGTAAGGGTAATAGAAGACCCTGCACACACGCTTGAAGGGCCTGTGATAACTGAAGGTCCTGTTACCGTGACTGTTTTTAAAGCCCCACAACCGCTGATGGAGTAATAGATGTTTACCACGCCGTTTGAGACGCCGGTGATAACACCACTAGTAATTCCGGCAGAAGCAATTGCTGTATTGCCACTCATCCATGTGCCACCTGCTGTTGCATCACTTAAAGTTATTGTAGATCCTTTACACACAGTAGATGGGCCGGATATGGCTGCAGGTGTAGGGTATACTGTAACCGTAACAAATGCTGATATTCCCGAAATTGTGTATGAGATCAACGATGTGCCGGGTGAAATACCGTACACTATTCCGGTACTACTGCCTACATAGGCTACAGCAGTGACCGTACTACTCCACACACCGCCTATCGAGGTATCTGCAAGGGTGCTGCTGCTGCCAGTACACAAAGATTTTGTTCCTGTTATTGGTCCAACGGCAAAGGACGCAATGGAAAACATTACTGCAAGTAATGTAAGGGTAAAGAGTTTTTTCATAATTTAAATATTAAGCGGTTAAATTTAACTAAGAATCCAAAAAAACAATAACACCTATCTGTAAAGACTAATTATTAGTCATTTAAGTTGGGTATTACATTAATTTTTGAAAGATAAATGTATATAATGCTAGTCATAATGCGTAAAGAAATTTGATTAATTTTTTTTAATGCTATTGATTAATAACTGACTGTTAATAAAAATTGTCAATTTGCAGTATTCTGTTCATTGCACAGTAAATTGCGTCACATTTTTCATAGATGGATTCTTTAACACATATCGTAGTAGGTGCTTGTGTCGGTGAACTGATAGCAGGGAAAAAGCTGGGGAAGAAAGCTATGCTGCTGGGTGCTATTGGTAATAGTATTCCGGATATAGATGTTGTAGCTTCATTCTGGTTACCTATTACAAAAGATCTGCTTGCTCACCGTGGCTTTACTCATTCTATTTTATTTGCATTATTGGTAAGCCCTTTATTAGCATGGTTGTGTACTAAGCTATTCAAAAAAGTGCAAATGTCTTTTAATATATGGATGCTGTTCTGGTTTGTAGAAATATTGCTTCACCTGTTCATAGATTCATTGAATGCTTATGGTACCGGCTTGTTCGAACCGTTCAGCCATTACAGGGTATCATTTAATACTATGTTTGTAGCAGATCCTTTGTTTACCATCTGGCCAATTATCGCTTTTATAACGCTGCTAATATTGAGGTCGGGCAATAATAAGAGGGTAGTGGTAGCCAGGGGCGCATTGGTATTAAGCGGAATGTATATGTTAGCAGGAATTGTTTTTAAATTATCTGTAGATGCAGCTGTAGTGAAAGACCTGAAAGAGAAAAATATAGCTGTCAGCAGCTATTTTACGACACCTACGCCATTAAATAACCTGCTATGGTATGTAGTGGCTCAAAATGATTCGGGGTATTATATTGGTTATCGGTCTGTATTTGACAGAAAACGAACTATAGAATATCATTACACTTACCGCAACGATCAGTTGCTGAGGGCGCATGAACAGGATGCGGATCTTGGGCGGTTGATCCGTTTTTCAAAAGGGTATTATACCGCAGACCAGTGGCATGATACACTTGTGTTCAACGATATGCGCTTTGGCGAAATAGCAGGATGGGAGGAACCTCATCCACGTTTTATATTCTACTATTTCCTGAAACAGCCCTCTGCTAATGACCTGCTGGTGCAGCGTGGCAGATTTGCCAAATGGGATAAACGGTTATTTGCGTCATTCATTAACAGGATAAGGGGCAATTGATTTAACCCACTTATTCCTTTGGCAGAAGAATGGTGAATTTTGCACCTTCATTTAATTTGCTTTCAGCAAGTATGATGCCGTTGTGATTATCTACTATCTTCTTGCAAATCGCAAGGCCTATGCCTGTGCCCTGGTAATTAGATCCGTTAAGCCGCTGAAATATGCCGAATATTTTTTCGCTGTACTCCTGGTCGAAGCCGATACCATTGTCCGAGACGGTGATGCAGAAATACTTGCTGGTATCTATATCCAGCTCTTTTACGCATGCTTCATCAACCTTCCCACTGCTGATATTTATTGTTGGCGGGTCGTTCTCATTGAACTTGATAGCGTTGAGTATCAGGTTCTGGAACAGCTGGTGTATCTGTCCGGATATGGCATTTACTGCGGGCAGTTTGCCAATATTGATCCGCACATTTTTTTCCTTTAACACAATTTCAAGATCATCTTCTATGCGTTGCAATATATCGTTAAGGTCTACTTTGCTTTTTATGATCTCACTGTTAGATAGTTTGGCGAGCATTAAAATATCTTCTATCAATGTTTGCATCCTGTTGGATGCATTTATGATCTTATCAAGGTAATTCAGTTCGTTTTCAGCCAACCTGTCTTCTACTTTGTCTTTTAGTTTATTGCCAAACGTCTGGATCTTCCTGAGTGGTTCTTTAAGATCATGAGATGCTACAGAAGCGAATTGTAGTAAGTCGTAATTAGACTGCTCCAGTTGCAGGTTGGATGTTACGAGCATATCTGATGTGCTCTTCAGTTCTGAATAAGAATGTTTCTTCTCTGTTATATCATTAAAGGTGGAAACGATGCCATCCAGCATTTTTACTATTACTACCTCAAACCATATTTCTTTTTTCACATCATAGTATTCGAACCGGCAATAGCCGTCTCCTTCCAGCACACCAATGCACTTATCGAAGTTGGCGATCATAAAGTCTGGAAAGACGTCACGCATAGACCGGCCCGCTAGCGTTTTTGCGTCGGTGTCCAGTATCTTACCGAACGACTCATTTGCTGTAATGATCTCGAGATCTGTTATCTTATTGTTTTTATCCCTGGTGAATTGTTGTGCGGCAATACCACTTATAGAACTGTTGAAAACCGCCTCAACAAGCGTGTTCAGCCTTCTGGCTTCAGTAATATTTATGAAGTTTATTACTACGCCATCCAAAGCCTTATCCAGCCGAACATAAGGTACTATACGCATAAGATATACTTCCCCGTTTTCCATTAGCAGCTCGCGCTCCATTTGCTGCCCTGTTCTTATAACACCCTTTATGGCATTTATAAAATCAAGATTTTTGAAATTAAGAGAGATATCAGTGATAGAGCGACCTATGTCTGAGCTGATGAGGTTTATTTGTTTTGTGACTACAGGGGTGAATTTTCTTATGATCAGCTTTTTATCAATAAGTATCTGGCCTATTTCTGTGTTGCGGAAATAGTTATTCATATCATCGTTCAACTCTACCAGTTCTTTAATTTTTAACTGGTGCTCGGCATTTACTGTATGAAGCTCTTCATTCAGTGATTGCAGCTCCTCATTGGTGCTCTGCAGCTCCTCATTAGATGAGATGATCTCTTCGTTACTCGATTGCAATTCTTCATTTGCTGATTCTACTTCCTCTATTACCGCCTGCAGGTTTTCTTTTGTATCACTCAGTTCCCGTTCCAGGTCTTCTATGCGCTGTGAAACATAAGCCTCGTCTGACCTTGCAATTGTTGTGACTTTAATTTCAGCTACTTCTTCGCTGAATACAATGAACACAAAGGGCTGCAGGTACACATCCTGTTCCAGGTATGGCTTTACCAGGATATTTATATTTTTCTGTAGTTTACCATAAGTGACCTTTATTTTCTTTTGCATCACTTTTTTCCCTGTTTTCATTGCCTTGCGTATGCAGGTACTTAATGCAATAGAAAGGTCTTTGGGAACCAGCTTCAGCAAATTAAAATTAAAATTGTCTTCGGGGAAGCTGATGTATTTTTTGAAATTACCGATCGCTTGTTTTACTTCAAATTCTTTGTCAATATAGATGCCTGCGTAATCATATTCTTCAAGCAAGGTTTCTTTAAATATCTCAGCAATATTATTGAGCGAATTCTTCGATTTCGAACTGGCAGGTATATGGACATAGGTGCCACGCTGAACAGGGTTGAGAAATACCTCGTGCTCTCCTGACTTTTCTTTGCTGATGCATTTGTAGATCTTCCATTTTTTATCTATCTCCTTCATTACATCTTTCAGTGTGCCTATATTTTCACTTGGCCCCAGGAACAGGAAACCACCGTCATTCAACGAGAAATGAAATTTCTGCAGAACATTCTTTTGCAGAACAGGATTCATATATATCAGCATATTCCGGCACACAAGCAGGTCGAGCCTGCTGAATGGCGGATCTTTAGAAATATCATGTTTGGCAAATACCACCATTTTTCGCATTTCGGGAATGATGCGATAATTATTGCCTTCCTTAATGAAAAATTGCTTCAGCCTTTCCGGTGAGACATCTTTTGCTATTGTTTCAGGATAGAATCCTTTTGAGGCAATGTTAATCATGCTTGTGTCAATGTCAGTGGCAAACACTTTTACGTTTATGTTCTGTTTATTGTTTGCATCTGCATATTCGTGTAGGAGCATAGCCAGTGAGTATGCTTCTTCGCCGCTGCTACACGCCACTGCCCATACCTTTACTGTATCTCCTGAAGCCTTATCATTAAACAGGGAAGGGATAACAACGTTCTTCAAAATA
>JAOQAP010000102.1 GCA_025963465.1 Flavipsychrobacter sp. | reverse complement strand
CGCACCGAAAATAAATTGGTAGTTCCTTGTTCACTTATTGTAGCTGCTTTAGCAGTAGCCGGCTTGGGGGTAGTAACAGGTGCTGACTGGGGTATTGGTTGCTTATTAGGTTTCTTTGCCATTATATAGTTATGTACTATGCCAAAACTAATAACTAATAACTAAAACTAAAAACGAAGAACGGTGTTAGACTAATATTTATCCGTTTTTATCACCCCCGAGGCAGTGTTAAGGTCCAGGGCGGGGCCGCCTGCATAGTGCTGCACAGGCGTTGAGAGCACTTTTATGGTCAATACTCCGTTTTGTATTGTTACCGTTGCAGAGTCGTTGGCATTACCAGTACTTAGGTATTGATCTGTACTTTCTACATTAAATATCACGCCTACTTCATTTGCCGCTAATGAGCTGTTATTGATTTTATTGGCATCTGCGATCTTGTAATTAGCAGTTACCACAGGTAATACCGCAAAATACACCTGCATCCTGTTTAACCCACCCGATGCAACGAATGCATTCCCTTGCTTTTTAATGGTAGTAGCGGTATACTGTATATTCCCTACCGTCCATATAGCATTAGCTACGCTGCTTTGCGTTTTTTTCTGGCAGGAAGAAACAAATAACACACTTAGGATCAGTAATGGGAGGATTCTCGTTTTCACCTGCTTATTCATTTCACCATAAAGGTATTTAATTCAGACAAATTGCGCCTCAAAAACAGCATAACAGCCAAAATGTCGTTTTGTGAAAAATAAATCAGCCAAAATGTCGTTAAAAATCAATTGGTATCCAGTTTGCAATATGTAAGGAAACACAAAAACTAAAAATATGTACAACAGAAGAAGTTTCGCAGTTACACCACGCACTATAGGTGGTTTTTTTGAAGATGTACTCCAGAACGGCTGGGGGCAATTACATGAAGAAGCAACATCTTTTCATGTACCGGTAAACATACAGGAGACAGATAAAAGTTATGAATTGCATGTAGTAGCGGCAGGTCTTAAAAAAGAAGACTTTAAGCTAAACATCGACAAGAACATCCTCAACATCTCCTTTGAACAAAAAGAGGAAAAACAGGAACAGCCCGACCAGGCAAAATGGTTACGCAATGAGTACCGTATGAGGTCTTTCAAAAGGAGCTTTACCTTGAATGATAAGGTAGACACAAGCAAAATAGCAGCAAAATATGCAAATGGCATATTGAACATCAGCTTACCTAAGAAAGAAGTGAGCGAACCCGCTACACATGAAATATCAGTAAATTAAGATCAGGGCAAAAGAGTGCGAGTGAATGGTGAGTGAGTAAATAGAGAAGGCGGTGCATAAAAACACCGCCTTTCTATTTTAAGCAAATAAAAACCACAATACCTGTAAGCCGGATCCTGTACCCGGTCAAGACCGGGCGGCTATCATTTATCTGGGATGCTGCTCACACAACACCTCTAGCTGCCAACCCACGAACATCCGGCGAGCCGCCGTCAGGCGTTCGTTTATTTGGCATTTCAGCACGCAAGGTTTACCCCTATCCATTGTTGCCAATCCATACCGTAGTCTCTTACACTACATTTTCACCCTTACCCCGATAAATCAGGGCGGTAATTTTCTGTGGCACTGTCTGTCGGCCCATTGCCGGGCCGCCTACCCGTTAGGTAGTGCGCTGCTCTTTGCTGTCCGGACTTTCCTCCCCCGTTGCCGGAGGCGATAACCCGGTATTGTAGCACTGCGAAAGTACACCAGGAAAAGGAAAATAGCAGTGAAAATTAAGACAGGCAAACGGAACAGTCCAAATATTTTACAAAAAACACAACCCCTATACTACACTTCCGTACCTAATTATACTATATTTATACAGCCATATTTCGAATTATATTTCACAAATCGAAAACATGCACAAGTTGATATTTAATTGTTTTATTATCAAGATCTTATGACCAACTGAGGCGAATGAAGAGAATAATTAATTTTTTATCTGGTCTATTGATACTCGTTATCGGGTGTACAGATTCCTTTGCCCAGCCTGTAAAACAAAATAACAATTCCTTACTCTGGCGCATAAGTCGCAATAAACTTACAAAGCCATCTTACATTTTAGGAACTATGCACCTCCTGTGTCGGTCCGACTATATATGGACAAAAAATATGGAGAAAAGCCTGGAGTTGTCAGAGAAAATTTGTTTCGAGATGGACATGGATGACCCCTCCGTATTGTCTGAAATAACCACCGGGCTGATAGATAACTCAGGAAAAAAACTGGAAGATTACTTTACGCCCGAACAATATAAAATTGTAAAAAAATATGTGAAAGACAGCATCGGCATGGAGATCAGCTTATTTCAGCACATGAAACCGGTGGTCCTGCAAACAATGATGACGGTCAATTCTGTAATATGCCCTAATCCTGTTTCCTATGAAGATAGCCTTATGAAAATAGCACATAAGAACAAGAAAGAAATACTGGGACTGGAAAAACCTATAGAGCAGATAGAGGTCTTGGAAAGCATACCTGTAGACTCGGTAATACATGACCTGATGACCATGATACAGGACACGAACCATGCAGGCGATACAGATTATACTAAGCTGGTAGCTGCATACAAAGCGCAGGACATACGTGCATTGTACACCCTCATAGCAGCATCCAAAGAACTTGGCGATATGGGCATATTTCTCGATGGCAGGAATAAAAAGTGGATACCCCGCATGACGGATAAAATGAAGCAGTCCTCTGTATTTTTTGCTGTAGGCGCAGGCCACCTGGGCGGAGATACGGGCGTTATTGCTTTGCTTCAAAAAGAAGGCTATACTGTTGTCCCCGTCAACTGACCGATACGCTAAAACATATAGATCAGCCGGACGTTGAACACATTATTGTACTGGCCATTATTGCCATACCCGAAACTTACAGGAATACGGTCATTAGGTCGGATGGATATGACAGAGTATTCATAACGTGCATTCGCATAGATCTTCTTATACACCTTTGCGCTTGCACCCACCACATATTCAATATCTGAAGTACCGAAGGCATTGGCAACCGGATCAATAACTACCATCCTGTCCGATTGTATATATTCGTTGGAATTTATGAGGCGGCTATAAGCCAGTCCGGCTTCAAAATCAAGGCCATGTTCTTTATAGTGAAAGGTAAGTGGCACCTCTGCATAATTGAGGTCCATGTAATACCTGGCCACATAGGTACCAATATATGACGACTTGACAACACCCTGCCCCCTGCTGCCTTTCTGCGAATACAATAAGTCCATTGTTATACCGAACTTACTTGTAAAATGTATATAAACCTGCGCGCCTGCATGCAACCCTATTTTATGAAAGCCATAATAAGTATCACCATCTACCTGCGCAAGGTTCATACCAAGTATCAACCCGCCGTTGAACACCTTAGGTATCTCTTCATAATAATTACTCTGCGCCCTTGCCTGCACATATCCCGATAAAACAATAACTATTACAATTAAGCGCTTTACTACGACCCACATGAGTACAAATGTAACGATTAATGCAATTTCTATCGTCTTATGGACATAACACCAGTATACCGGTGGCATAACATTTGTATCCTTAACCCAAACACAATACAATGGAAAACAAAGAAATAAGAGAACACTGGCCGGAAATGAAAGAAAAGATAAGGAAACAATATCCTCACCTGACAGAAGAAGAGCTAAAATATGAGATAGGCAAAGAGGGTGAGCTACTGAAACGTTTACAGGAAAAACTGGGAAAGAACTGGGAAGAAATAAGGAATGCGTTGAGCCTGATGGGCTAAAGCTCTTCTTTTTTTTCCAGCTCACCATTTTCAGAGTAATACTCCCACACACCTGATTTTACAGAACCATATTGAGTACGGGTAGATACTTTCAATACCTTTTGTTCTGTTATCGGATCTTCAACAGTCAGCGTATCCTTTACTTTAGTTTCGGCTGCAGAGTAATGGCCGCTGACTTTTAGTTTACCGTTAGAATAAAACTCCTCCCATGTGCCTGTAAGACAGAAACTGGTTGTACCTTTCTCTGTTAGCACTATCGTATAGTTAGCTATCGTTTTTGGCTTGCCGTTGGAATAGAATTCCTGCCAGGTACCTGTAGGTTTATTGCGCT
>JAOQAP010000084.1 GCA_025963465.1 Flavipsychrobacter sp. | reverse complement strand
GTTCTCTCTTCAGACTATCTCTTAGTTCTCTTGTATCAGAGCTGCACTCAGAAAGGAATATGTTTTTTACATGCTTATTACTAGGTTGTAAGGTTGGTGATGATGGCGCAGAGGTAGGAGAATTGATCGCTTTCAGTTCATCGAGATAAACGCAAATGTCATTTGCAAGATCATCGAGCTTTTCCCAGTACCCTTTCTCTGTATGGCTGAATACAGGAGAGAATTCCTTGATCCTGTTCGTATTAGGGTCTGTACCATAAAATTCGTAGCCAAGAATGTTCCTTATCCCCTCAGGATGTAATTCCTGCGTAACAGGAGTCTTGATCACCTTAAATACACGCGCCTTATTGTTTACAATAAAACCAATATTCTGCTGGCACACATCACGAAACTCATTTACCTCTTTCAGGCACCATTCAGATTTCACATAACGCGGCGTAATGACCGAGATCATTATCGCTACCTTAGCGAACTGGTCTACGATCTCCTTGTCAAAGATGTGGTTCCCTTGCAGGATCGGGTCTCTCCATATCACGGGCTTGGTACCCATGAGCTGGCCCAGGCGTATTTCCAACGCCCGGTGAAACTCTGTGATCCACCCTTTTTTATCGGCTATTAGCGACTCATCATCAATATGAGCATAACTAATAAAAATGTCTTTATCGAATTGCATCTCTATTTTTTAATTTCAACTTTTAATGAATTTAATAAGGGCATTAAAAGAAAAATATTAAGGTCCTTTTCTTTGTTCTCATCGTCAAGTTTGTCATAGGGTATCAGCTGGTCGTGTATTTTTACTATATCTTTTGCTATGTTCTTTGCTACTCTGTCTTGAGGCAGTACTCCATACCTGTAGTTAAGTGCCATTTTTTCAGCGCTCCATCGTTTATGCTCTATTGGTGCTATTACCGGGAATGAGTTGAGTATATTCTCATGGCTCAGCGGGTAGCAACCTATATGTTTCATGATGGTTATTTTTACAGACAGGTGTCTTGCGGCATACCTGTTCGCACTTTTCTTATGGTGCGACAGCTGGTCCCACCATTTTTTAATGCTGAACAACGGCTTTAATTCCGCTACACTTTTCTTAGTATAATCGGCCATAGTTTGCAGTACCAGGTGTTCTACTTCATGTTCTGAAAGCGCTACATTTTTATCGGCAAGGCTGTGTAGTTTTTTTTCTATTGATTTTATGAGCGCATGTGTTTCTGTTACCTGTAACTTCTCTTTCATCACCCAATCAAATTCGTACTTGATAGAGTAGTAGTAGTTAATGATCCTTGACAACAGGTCTATATACTCGCTCTCTTCCAGCAGACGGCTACTGGTGCAGGTATCCGTTATCATGTTCACAAAGCTGATGTTCAGTTGATTTTTGAACACGTTACTTAGTTTTTCTTTACTACCTCTCTCTGCATCCAGCAGGTTCATGATATCTATATCTTCAGGATGGCAAATAATGATAGGGGTTTTCAGGTAGTTCATTGTTTGCCCGGAAAGGAATTGCCTGAAGCGGGCCGCAAGGTTCATCAGTTCGGCACCACTATCACCAAAGAAGTATACAGCCTTCACTTTGCTCAGCTTCTCAATCAGCTCTTTAGACCAGTTGAAGTTGGCAAAGAACTTATTGTTCAGCAGTTTCACAGGTATTATATCTATGAACTCCCTGCTGAATGGATATTTATACATGAAGTTAAAGACGATCACATCTGCGTCTTTATCTACCACATACAACTTTATATTCTTACAGTCTTTGTAATGGCTAAGAATAAGGTTCTCCAGTATGAAATCCTCAGCTGTTTCACTGTAGCCAATAACAGCTATTGCATTTTCATCAAGGTCATCAGCAAAGTTGAAGTAGTTATGAGGCGCGTAATGGTCGTAGATCTTTTTAGCTGCGGCGCTGTAAGTATTGAATATATCTACCTCGAACAGGTCATCTACATTGTTCATGTCTATATAGTCCTTCAGCACTTCCAGGTTGTCCCGGTCTTTTATATGGGTAAGTGTTTTTACGTTGTGCTTAAGGCCTTTTGCCTGCAGATGCTTTACTATCTTCAGTGACAGTTCTATGTTCAGGCTGTCATCACCATAGGCTACAACACAGGTGCTGGCATGCGCAATATTCGTTGTATCAAACAGCTTAGTTCCAAAATCTTTTGCTTTAAAAACGATGATACCGTCCTTTTCTATCTTCTCCAGGTATGGGTTGTCTTCATCATCTTCTACCAGTATCACTATGTAGTTATTAGCCAGCAGGTCTGCAAGGAAATTTGGTCCTACCATTTTCATGGAGAAGACGACTACATGGTTTTTGTAACCATACTTTATTTTCAACCGTGTGTATTGTCTTGATATATACTTGTAGAACAAGCTATAAATTCCCAACCCGAGTATTGCGGCAGCCAGGTACCGGGCTATCATTAAAAAAGGATTATTAATAACTTCTTCAGGCTTCACATTTTCCAGGGTAAAGAAGCTCAGCGTCGCATATATAACGCCCGGCCATGAGAACTCATTACCGCTTAGTTGACTAAAGCCAATAATAGAAAAGATGAAGACAAGAAATATTAATATGGGAACAATGATGATCTTATTATCCCGTTTGTTTTGCATTATCTAAATAATTATAATAGATGAAGTTAGCAGTGGTGATTTTTAAGGTGACAAGTTAATAAAAGAAATTGGTTTTAGCCCTATTCCGCGCCACGAAACCCTTTGTTGGCATGATAAATGACACTGTGTTAATATGTTAGAAACCTTCTTTTAACAGGATAAATACATTCCCTTACTTTGTTTAGATTTCTATACATCACAATATTTATAAAAAACAAATAATATAAATGCAGCTCAAGCAAATGGAAGTTCAGATCACTCAAGACATTTTAGCTATAAAAGTCCCTAAGGCCATTAAGTTTTCCATACAATTATATCTATGCTTATTTGTCTTCGGATGCAACAATTCTGACGGTGCAAAAAAGAAACAACCAGTTGGTAAAGAAGACACAACAATATCAAAAAAAATAAATAATCAACCGGTCGTGGTACAGCCTCAGCCCCCTGCAGTATTAGATACAGCAAAATATAAGGCTTTGACTTTACATTTAGTCCACGACTCGGCATCTGCTAAATGGCCGGTAAAAGGGCCTTATCCGTTACCGGGCGCAATACTTCCTTTTAAAAGGATCATTGCTTATTACGGAAATTTCTATTCTACCCGTATGGGCATACTGGGTGAGTTGCCGCCAGATGAAATGCTGAAAAAATTAATGGGCGAAGTAAAAAAATGGCAACAGGCAGATACTCACATGGCTGTTATTCCTGCTATACATTACATAGTAGCTTCAGCTCAGTCGGCTCCGGGGAAAGGCGGTAAGTATAGGTTGAGGATGCCATTTACACAAATAGACAAAGCACTGGAACTTGCAAAGAAAGTAAATGGCATTGTGTTCCTGGATATACAGGTAGGGTGGAGCTCTCTACAGGAAGAGATACCGGTATTGGAACAATATTTGAAAATGCCAAATGTGCACCTTGCAATAGATCCTGAATTCTCCATGAAGGATAAAGTACATAAGCCCGGCACTATTATTGGTACGTTTGACGCAGCAGATATAAACTATGCAAGCGAGTACCTCGCAAAACTGGTGAAGCAATATAATTTGCCACCCAAGATACTTGTAGTACATCGCTTTACGATGGGCATGGTTACTAACTATACACAGATAAAATTACGACCTGAAGTACAGACAGTAATGGATATGGACGGCTGGGGATTTCCTGCTAAAAAGGTGAATTCATACAAGCTTGCAGAGGTCAGTAACCCGGTGCAATACACAGGCTTCAAGCTGTTTTACAAGAACGATATTCAGACTCCGCCATGGAAGACCATTATGTCGCCACAAGATGTCTTAAAGCTTTATCCACAGCCTGTTTATATACAATATCAATAATAAAGAAGCCGGATATTATCCGGCTTCTTTATTTAGAAATGTTGTTAAAATATAGATCACATTACAAATTGCTTAAGCATATAATGTAAGAGCAATTTGAGGTTTTAACTTGCATCTTTTAACTTAAAAAACTAGTTGACCAACGGCCATGAAAAACCGAACCTGATCACGAAATTCTGCCCGGCATACTTTGGTATATTGTTGCCGAAATTCAGCATTGGTGTACCTGTATAAAGAATGGTATTCTGATTGAAGATCATCTGCTGCAGATTATCTCCCATAATAAATGCACGGAAGCGTTTGATTCGGAAATTAAGGAACACTGCAGCCTGCGGTATGTTGATAACATATATAGCATCCTGGTAGTAGAAGCGATTGAATAATGCATCATAGCCCGAAGGGTGATAAGCAGTATTGTATCTTATCTCTACTCCTGTGGCCACTTTCAGCCTTCTTTTGAATAAGGCTCTTTCATAGCTGAACTGATGGACCGCAAGTACGTCCGGTATATTGATCGGCGCATTTGCAGCTGTTTTCTGGTACACAAAATCATTATCCAGCAGGAAAACACCTAACCGGAACATTTTGTGCAGCCATACCTGTGTTATATTAAATGGTACCGTGTATTGCGTTGGAAGTTCACGCTGATCGAGGTAAATATAGTTGTTCACAACATAGCTACGTATACCTGCCGCAAGCTTAAAACGAGGGCTTTCAACAGATGCATATAGCATGCTCACGCTTTCCTTATTGAATTGGGTAGACAAGGTTGGGAACGATGTTTTTACATACAAGTTCTCGTAACTTCGGTAAGAGTATGGCGCACTGTTCACCTGTTGCTGAAAACCTGCGACAACACTGCCCAGTATATGTTTCAGCTCTTTACCTATTTTCGCGTCCAGCACAAGATCGCCTGCGTTGGGCCCTGTTATGAATAGTTTCGTATTGGCAACGTATTCCCATTCTCCGGCATGCAGCGCTTCCTTACTTATTTCCCCGGCAAGGTAGTTGCTCACCAGGCTGTTTCGTTCATAACCTGTTTTATACACCAGTTTTGGCAGGCTATCAATTACCACATTTGATACCGGCTGTGCAATGAACTGATCGTAACGGTTACCAAGGCCTGCACTGAATTTTAATTGCCTTCCTTCTCTCCCAATAAAACCATTGAGCATGACCTTATTATCTACCCAAAACCATTTTTGCTGAGTAATGACAGAATCTTGTCCGGCAACATAAAAAGGAGTAGTACCATTATTCACAAAGCTTCTTGCAAATAGGCGTGTGTAACGCAAAGAATCAGGCGTAAGGTCTTTGTACGTATGCTTTTCCGTGCTCACTTCCATTTTGTGAGATATGCTGAACAACGGTTTTAGTTTATAAGTATATTCAGTAGAGTCTTCATTATAAGTGGTATCTGTTTTGCCCAATATATAGTTGTGCTGCAGCAGAAATGTAAAGTCGCGCTGTACATTAGATACTGTAGACCTTGTTGAGCTGTATGATGTGTTGTCGTA
>JAOQAP010000080.1 GCA_025963465.1 Flavipsychrobacter sp. | reverse complement strand
GCCATTGGTATAATGATCTAATACCTGCATGAGCGTAGCAAAACGTCCGTCGTGCATATAGGGTGCAGATACTGCTACATTCCTTAACGACGGTGTTTTGAACTTCAACGAATCATGCATGTCATGTATAATACCAAGCCGCCCGTAATCGTTTAGTGTAGTGTCTATTGGCAATCCTATGTTCTGAAAAGAGTTGTTAGTGAACAGCGGCTCGTTATGGCATGTCTCGCAATGCTTCCTGAATAGTTTTAGTCCATGTTGTTCTTCGTTTGTCAGTGTGCCGCCCTGCTCTTTACGAACATACCTATCATACCTTGAATTGTATGATTCCAGCATCACCGTGAATTGTGCCAATGCCTTCAGCACCCGTTGCCCCGTTATGGCACTATCGCCGAATGTAAGATAGAAGCCTGATCTATACTCAGGAATTACACCCAACCTGCGTACTATACTTTCCAATGTGGTGCCCATTTCACTGACGCTGCTCATTGGCGCAAGCGGCTGCACTTCCAGGTTGTTTACCCCGCCGTCCCACATAAATGATGTGTTCCATGCAAGGTTGAACAGTGTTGGCGAATTACGCCTGCCTTTCGCGCCATTCATGCCATGGCTAAACACATTCCCCGCATGTGCAAACCCGCTCACCTGCATATGGCAGCTCCCGCACGAAATACTCCCATCGCCCGACAGCCGCGGATCATAAAACAGTTTCCTGCCCAGTTCAAAACCAGCAGTAGTTACCTTGTTTTTCGAAAGGTCATAAAAAGGCTTCGGCCAACCTTCGGGTTGTACAAATCTTATATCCTCATCTTTGGTGCTGAATGCAAAGGACAGTACCAATGTAAATGCCCACAGCAATGCAGGTAGTAAATATTTCAGGCTACGCTTACTCATGCGTAACGGCTCCTGCGGTAAACATCTTTACGTATTTGTCGGCTACCGCACAGGCCTCTTTGCCCGGTATCATTATGGAGTTTTGCCTGCTGAGGTCTACGCCCGTAAACCATGCCGCTGCATCGGCCTTTATGTGAATAACGGTTTTGCCTCCGCTTTTCACCACCGCCGCTTCAGGCAGTGTTATGCTCACCGTCCTGGCAGCGTTATATGGTGGCATATACCCACCTATATGAAATTCAAAAGCATGGTGTCTCGTTTTGCATACGTTGGAGCGCCCTTCCATTTTAGCCATGATATAGCCGCTGTTCCATGCCCAGTACATACCATTCACCGGGTCCAGGTCGCCGCCGTTTGCCCCATTGGTATTAGTAACGCTATCTACGCCCAGGGTAAAGTGTAAAGAAGTATAATTGCCTTCAGCTACATTGTTAACAGCAAAGCGGCAGGAGTAAGTTACCTCCGCATCCACCAGGTGACTGTTTACATCCTTCGCCACTGTCTTATCAGATCGCAACTGCAGGTTAGTGATATAGAAGCGGAACAGGTCGATGAACAAAGTATCGCCATGCTCATTCACGTAATACTGGTCGGCCAGTTTCAGCGGAGCGCCGTTGAATACAGGCTCTATAACGATCATTACAGAATCATTGTTTTTTGGGCTGCTATACGTCCTCGCAGGCAGCAGCATAGCCACAAGCCCTGCAATGAAAACCATATATAGCCGCGATCCCTTCATGCTCCGAAAGTAATGATTAATGTTCATCAGGTGGGGGAGGGCCGTCCCTTCCTTCAGGTGGCCCCTCTCCATCCGGTGGCGGGCCTTGCCCGTCCGGCGGTGGGCCGTGCCCATCAGGTGGTGGCGGTGGACCGCCATGGCCGTTCATCTTTTTGATCACCTCACCTATTATTTCGTCAAACTTCGCCTTTTGCTCATCGGTGCACAATGTGCGTACCTGCATAAAGTGCTTGTAGGTCACCAGTTCTATGTCCTGCTGGTTCTTTGCTATCAGCTGCCCCAGCGAATCTGCATTGGTCGTGGTCTTGCCGCTGAGCGTAGCAAACAGCGTCTGCCGGTACCCCATGTTATCCTTATGCAGCCTGTTCATGGCAGCACGATGGTCTTTAATGAGCAGGTCGTAATCAGCCACCTGCTTATCTGTGAACTGCAGGTTGCGGATCACAAAGTCGCGGGGTGTTTCCCTGCGGCCATGGTCCTGCCTGCCCGGCTTTAGCCATATGGTCAGTATCAGGCCTATATTGCAGAGCAGCAGCAGTATAGCTGCCCATTGCCATATCCTGGTTGATGTTTGTGCAGCCATTAGTAATTATAAGTTGATTCTGCCTGCATTGCTGCGGCAAAAGGATTATCGTTAGCCGTTGTCTTTTGTTCACTCCTGGTACCATAATAGACCGCTGAGCCTATGTTTAGCGCCAGCAATATCATAGCGGCGGCTACCCACCTGGTTACAGGTATGGCCATAATAGTAGCGCCTCCACCCTGGCTTATCTTCGCCGTTACCCGGCCGTAGAGGTCAGCCCGTGGCTGTGCTTTGGTAATACCATAAGTACTCTCCATCACCTCATCTATCCACCGCTCCTTATTTGCATTATTGTCCATAACAGTTATTTAGACGTTCATTTATCATTTTTCCTTCGGTCATAAATATGGGCCAGTTTTTTCCGCAGGTTGCCCTTTGCCCGCTGCAATAGCGATTCCACCGCCTTCAGCGACATATTCATGATCTCCGCTATCTCTTTCTGGGGTAATTCTTCAATATTGGCCAGTATGAAGACCGTTTTCTGGTTTTCCGGCAGGGTCTCTATGGCGCGGAACAGGTACCGGGCATTTTCCCGCTGTTCCAGCTTTATGCCGGGATGGTCAAAATCAGGTTGCTCATTATAGGCTTCGCTGCCATCCCTGTGGAACAGCTGTCCGAATATGCCATACTTCTTCTGTCTTGTCTTTGCCCGCAGGTGGTCCATGCATTTGTTCACCGTTATCCGGTATATCCATGTGGCTATAGACGATTGCTCATTGAATGACAGCAGCGACCGGAACACACTCACAAACACCTCCTGCGTAATATCCTCCGCAGCGCCATGGTCCTGAACCAGGCCAATAGCAGTATTAAACACTTTTTGCCGGTAGGTATCTACCAGCAATCTAAATGCCTCCTGGTCGCCGGACCGTAATGCGGAAAGTGAGATATTGTCTATAACAAAATGCTTAGGCTGCTAATATACATAAGAATGGCTACCATACAGTAGCCACCTCAGTCAAGTATCAAGAATCTAGTATCCAATATCCAGAACCCAGCATCACTTACCCGGCTTAAAGATCGCATCATCATACTTCTTGTTCACCTCTATAGATTTCAGTGTCACATCGCCCTGTGGGGTGCCCCATACCATGGCCATAGTAATGCCTTCCGGAAGGGTCTTGAAATTGCTGAAGTCAATGCCCATTTCCTGCTCCTGGTCCTGTATCTTCACAAGGCTCTCAGAGCGTACGAGGTAATAGTTTTTGGTATCGAAGTAAGCGGTCTGCAGGTTGCCGCCCTTGTCGGCAACTTTTACTTTGTAGCATGCTACGCCATTCACAGAGTCTATGCCCAGGTAGTCTGACTTAGAGATCAGCGACTTGTCCGCTATCTGCACACCGCGCACATTCAGCTTGTATTGCGACATCTTCAGTTCGTCTTCTGTCATTGGTGTTACCTTGTCCATACCCGGCTGTATGGGCATGTATACCCAGCCCTCTTTCGGTGTGATGATGGTGTAGCAGTTGTTGCCCAGTATGCTCAGGTCCATGCGCATGCCTTTGTTGTCTTCCACCGTCTGGCTCATAGATACTTCCATACCCTGCACGCTCAGCCCGCCGCTCATTTTCATGGAGTGGATGTTGTCCCACTTTTTACCGCCTATGGCATCTATATGCTTCTGTATTATTTCGTCAGCAGTTTGTGCCTGCGCAGCACCTGCTGCCAATATCATTACCGCTGTTGCTATTTGCTTTACTATGTTCATGTTCTGTATTTATAAAAATCAGTTACAAATTTAATGAAAAGTAATCAGCGAAAAGGAGCATTGATTTTATATTAACACACCCCTAACCCCTCTCAAGAGGGGAAGTGTTACGCACACTCATTTTACTATTACTCACGACTTTCGACTTTCTACTTATGACTTTCTACTCTAAGACACATACTCGCTCAGCTCCAGCCACCTCATTTCCTTTTCTTCCAGCAGGGCTGTTATCTGCACCATGCGGTTGCTTAGCTGCTGTATGGCATCGTAGTTCAGGTTAGGGTCCATCATCTTTTCGGTAATGGTCACCTTCTCTGCTTCCAGCGCTGCCATGTCTTTTTCCAGCTGGTCATACTCGCGCTTGTCTTTGAAGGAGAATTTCTTCTTCTCCGGCGCCGCAGGTTTTGGGGCTACCGGTGCGGCTGCCTGTACCACAGGCGCTTCCGGTTTCTTTGTATTGTCTTTATCCTTGTTCTTTTCTTTGGCCTTCTCTTCTATGCGGTAGTTGCTGTAGTTGCCAGGGAAGTCCCTTACCACGCCATCGCCCTCAAATATGAACAGGTGGTCTACCAGCCTGTCCATAAAGTAACGATCGTGCGATACGATGACCAGGCAGCCGGGGAAGTCGCTCAGGAAATTCTCCAGTACCGACAGGGTAGGGAGATCAAGGTCGTTTGTAGGCTCATCCAGTATCAGGAAGTTAGGATTGCGGAACAGTACCGCCAGCAACTGCAGGCGTTTCTTCTCACCACCGCTCAGCTTGCTCAGGTAAGTATACTGCTGGTCAGGCGGAAAGAGGAACAGCGTGAGGAACTGCGACGCCGTAAGCGTGCTGCCATCAGCCAGCGGAAAATTCTCCGCTATATCCTTCACAAACTCTATGAGCCTCATGTCCTCCTTTATCTCCAGCCCCTGCTGCGAGAAATTGCCGAAGATGACCGTGTCGCCTATGTTTATCTTACCGCTGTCCTGCGTTTCTATGCCCTGCAGCATATGCAGGAAGGTACTCTTGCCCGCGCCGTTCTCACCTATTATGCCTATGCGCTCACCCTTTTTAAAGGTATAGTCAAACCCTTTCAGGATCACCTTGTCGCCATAGCTCTTATATACTTTCTTCAGCTCTGCTATCTTGCCGCCCAGCCTGCTCATTTTCATTTGCAGCTCCACCTGGTTGTCCTCTACTTTCTGCTTTGCCTTTGTTTGTATCTCGTAAAAATTATCCTGCCTGCTCTTGCTCTTCGTCGTTCTCGCCTTGGGCTGCTTGCGCATCCATTCCAGCTCCTTGCGGAAGAGGTTCTTCGCCTTGTCTATGTTCGCTATCGTGTTCTCTATCCTTGCCGCTTTCTTTTCCAGGTAGGCCTGGTAGTCGCCGGCGTAGCTGTAGAGCACCTCGTTGTCCAGCTCCCATATGGTATCGCATACGTCCTCCAGGAAGTAACGATCATGGGTCACCATCAGCAGGGTCACCTTCTGCTGGTTCAGGTAGTTTTCCAGCCATTCTACCATGCCCACGTCCAGGTGGTTGGTAGGCTCATCCATTATCAGCAGCACATGCTTGTGCTCAAAACCTATATCTATCAGTACCTGTGCCAGCGCCACGCGCTTGCGCTGTCCGCCGCTCAGGGTCTTTACCTTCTGGTCCAGGTTGGTGATGTTCAGCTTGTTCAGTATCTGGTGCACCTTGGCCTCAAAGTCCCATGCGCCCAGCTCGTCTATCTTGCTCAGGGCTGCGCTCAGCGCCTCGTGGTCCTTGCTGCCCTCTGCCAGTATCTTTTCGTAGTTGCGCATGGCCTCGGCCACGGGGTGCTTGTAGTGAAATATATTATCCAGCACACTCAGCTCCTCTGCAAACTCCGGCTCCTGCTCAAAGAGCGCCACCGTCACGTCCTTATGTATCCATACCGTGCCCTCGTCCACATTGTCCTTTCCGCTCAGTATCTTCAGCAGGGTACTCTTGCCGCTCCCGTTCCGCGCTATAAGGGCTATCTTATCGCCCTCGCTGATGTGAAACGTGATATTGGTAAATAGCGGCTTGATACCGTAACTCTTGCTGATCTTTTCTGCTGATACGTAATGCATAAGGGTCGCAAAGGTACGGAAATGAAGGAAGCCTTATTTACTTAGTAAAGCAATCAATGCAAGTATACTTAGGTTTATTTATGTAATAAAAATAATAATATGTATAGATGTTATCGCATTGTATAACATACAGAGAGCATGGTGCCTTTTAAATAATTATGCATATAAATTATTGTAGCTTTAACGAAAAAAGGTAAAATGCAAATAGCAACTATTATAGCGAATCTTTTTATTAAAAAAACGGTTGACAAGGCAACAAAAGCAGTTAGTAAATTGCTAAAAGAAAAAGAGGTTACTTTCAAACACTCTTATATTGATATTGAGAACTCAATTTCGAAACATTTGCAACAAATAATAACTTGGTCAGATGAAATTAATTTTAAGGATATATCTAGCATAAAAAGATTAGCTGATATTTTCATTAATATAGACATATATCTCATGCCCCAAAAGCTAAAGTTGGATAATGAGACACTGGAAAAGATACCTTCTAAGTCATTGTTTAGCCATGTAGATCATCATATAGTGTTACTTGGACAACCTGGAGCTGGTAAAACTACATTGATGAAGAATATATGTCAAGCGGTCATACTGGACGAAAAGTACAATCAAGATAAGTTTAAAATTCCAATAATAATAAGGTTACGAGAGTTAAATGCAAGCAACATTGAGAAGGTATCATTATTAAATATCCTATTTGATGTCTTTGGTTTGATATTGAGTAAGAATGCGGTACAGAATGATAATTTTGACACAATCAAACAGAACGTTGTTATATCTCTTTTAGAAGCCTGGAGTGCGATAATAATCTTAGATGGATATGACGAAATTAGCGATGCGAATTTAAAGAAAAAAATACTGGAAGAGTTTAGGACGCTTACCTTGACATTGTGTAAATCTAGAATAATATTAACTTCTCGGAGTAGCGATTATAATTATAGCATAGACAATGTTGAGGTGTTGGAAATATGCCCATTAAATAATAAACAAATCCTAGACTTTGCAACTAAATGGCTTATTGAAAAAGAAAAAATAGATTCATTTATTAGTGATTTAAATAAGTCGCCATTTTTAGATACAACAATGCGACCTCTCACTTTGGCACACTTATGCGCTATTTTCGAACGAAGTGGGCGAATTCCTGAGAAACCCAAAACTGTTTATCGAAAGATTGTTAATCTTTTACTAGAAGAATGGGACGAACAACGAGGGGTTAAGCGAATTTCGCAATACAGCCAGTTTGATGTAGATAGGAAATCCGAGTTCTTATCATGGCTATCATATGAATTAACAATTAGTTACAATAAATCAGTCTTTGATAAGGATGATATAAAACATATCTATAGCAAAATACACTTGAATTTTGGACTTCAAAAAAATGACATAAAAAATGTTGTTCAAGAAATTGAAACGCATAACGGATTAATTCTTCAAGTAGGAATTGATTCCTATGAATTTGCGCATAAATCGATTCAAGAATATTTAACTAGTGAGCATTTAGTAAAATTGCCAAATATACCTAGAGTTGATATTTATTCAATTCCAAATGAACTAGCTATTGCAATTGCGATTTCATCAAACCCAAGTGACTATTTTTCTGAACTAGTAGTAAATCACTTTTGCCCCACTATGATGCTGACTGAAGAACAGCTTCGAAAAAGAAAACAACTCTTAAGAAATTCTAATAGAGCATTTAATATAGACATTTTGTATAAAATTGACAAAGATATTGAGATAAAGGACAGCTTTATTAGAACATTTGTGAACAGACTTGTGTTAGAAAAACCCGATTTCAATAATTCGGAAGTCATTGGACTTGCCTTGGTAATTTTATTTACTCTTTATAAACAAATTGAGATAAAGCAACCATCTCTTTTTTACCAACCAGCAACATTATTATTTGAAAATTTTTTAGAATTGATTTTCAAAAGAAATAAGCTAAACATAAATAAGTATTATTCTCGTACCACCAAAGCAGGCTATACTGAAGAAAATTATCACTATTATGAACTACATTCAACGACGGATCAATACACCTTGCCTAAGCTTGTTTTTGTTAAACCTGAATTCATATTTTCATCTCAATAATTGAGCTTGAAGTATCCCCACGTTGTCCGTTGTTTTCACATGTTAAAGCATTCACAGAAGGGAATCTATTCCTCGTTTTAAAAGTGCAATCACCATATTTTTTACGAATCAATTTCAAACATAGAACCTTGACGTTGTTTCACCGCTTTTTTGCGTAGCCTATTTACCATGTCAGCGATAAATTTATCTTGAAAAAGGTTATTATGCCATAAGTTATGTATCATGCAGTATTCCGTAAAAAAATGATTTTCTTCATTTTCCCAAGCCCACCCGTGCCCACCCAGCCAATTATAAAATAGCATTATTTGCTCGTGATTTGATAGTTGTGCCCTAAGTATTCGCAAATACTTCATTTTGTCACTATAGTTAATTATTGTATCACTTGTCACAACAGACTTCACTGTAAAGTATAAATGTCGATAATAGTGCCCTAAACGCGAGTCATGTCCGGAAAATGGCTTATAATTAAAGTGCAAATTGGCATTTTTCAAAAAGTGTTTCCGGTTTGCATTGGTAGCAATTGGTGTTTCGTTTAGGTGTGGTTCTTCATGTTGTTTTCTTGCGACCCTCAATAGTTCAACATAGGTCGTTTCATCCGGATAAACTTTTGCAAAGTAGTCCAATCCAGAAAAAAATAGGCTGTAACATTTTTGAAAGGCTTCTTTGTTTAAACTCCCGCCGTTCGCGTATGCAGCTAGAATGCACTCAAATTCCGTTTTCATTACAACAAATGTCTTTCGGCCATGTGTAGATTTTTCATACCGTTCAAGTCCGTCTTTTGTTTCTTTGAAATTATACCCTTCTATCTCCATTTCCGTCACGTTTTCTCGATGCAATCTTAGCATTTCATAAAACTGTGATTCAAATTGTTGAATGCGATTTTCATTTTTTTGATTGTCTATTTGACTTTGAAATTGTTCTTTGTTTGATTCTTGCTCTTTATGAAAAAGTTGCAGCTGCTGGCTATTGGCTTGATATTGCATATAAAAAGCAAGACCCGTTACTATAACTCCCGCCAGCGTTATAAACGGGTTCATTAGTCCACCTATAGTATCGCCAATAGCTCCTGTTTTTGTAAAATCAAACTCTGTACTTATTGCTTTGCTTGTGAATAGCAATGGAGATATTGCAGACAACAAAATAAATAAAAGTGCGAGCATTAGAAGACCGCTTACTCTCCAATCAATCTTTTGTTTGGGTTCGGCAGTGTTATACTCAATCTTTTTTTCGGTAGTCTTTTGTTTATAGAATAAATAACCACAAAATACAGCTAGACCTACTAAGATAATGCTATTTACTATGATATATGCTTTCATGAAAACGTTGCTTTATAACTAACTCTTACTCGTCCTAGTTTGTAACGAGGATGCCCTGAAATGTTGTTTGCAACGCATGTTTATAATCTAATATTTGGAAGCGCATTTATTTCGCAAATGATTTTTTCCGATTGCTTTCCTAATAAATAGTAATTCCGAAGCACGTTGTTATTGCCTGGATTATTTTTCATAATGTTATAAAAAATGCTGGCCTTTCTTGAAATCGCGCGTAACTCGGCCCACAGTTTATTGTATTGCTGATATGCTTCAAAGGGTGTCATAGTATATGTTTTATTGAAAATACAAAACTCTTTCTATATAGGCAAATAGGATGAGCTAAAAACTACCACTGGGCAGCAATATAACGGCTGAAATTTATTCTGTCATGTCATATAATTTGGCTCAATTATTGTGCATCGCAAGGTGTGGGAAACATACCAAGCCAAAATGTCAAAATCCTCAATAAAACTGAACAAGCAAACGGGGATTTGTAAGCTGAAAAACCCGACGAGGTAGGAAGAGGCACCGGAAAAAACCGGAAGCTATCCCGCAATTAAAAGTGCCTGCACGGCTGTATAGACATGAGCAACAATTTCCGGAAAAATCGCATTAAGTGATTGAATTTCAATCTCAATGTGAGCAATAAAATTGGCAGGAAATTGAGCAATAATTATACAAATTCCAGAAGCTATCCCGCAGTTCCGGAAGCACAGTACAAAAAATCTGTGAAGTCCAGGAATCAGTTTAATCCGTGATTCAGACAAACTAAGCAGCACGAGCCTCATCCCGCAATTTCCGGAAGGTATCCTGCAATTAAAAGCGCTTACACGGCAGCAAAAAAAGTGAGCAACAATTTTTCACTTTCCCCACCTAAGTGATTGTCTATCAATTCCAATTTGCCTGCCCGACTGAATAGGCGGGAGCAATAATATTGGCAAGAAATTGAGCAATAATTATTGCCAGCGTCCCGCAATTTCCGGAAGCAATGAAGAAACTGATAATAATGAGTTGCCCTGCGCGATACCGGATTCTTCGTTCCTCAGAATGACAAACACAAGTAAAAAATAGGATAATGAGCATTCTGAAAATTCATTAATTCGTTAATTCTGATTCAAAGTATCTTTACGATATGAGCGCAAACAAATGGGATGAGCGGTATAACGGTGAGCAATTTGCCTACGGCAAGGAGCCTAACCTGTTCTTTAAGGAATGGCTGGACAAATATGAGCCGGGCACCATACTGATGCCTGCCGATGGCGAAGGCCGAAATGGCGTATATGCAGCACAAACGGGCTGGCAGGTCACCTCGTTCGATCAAAGCAGGGAAGGGCAGACCAAGGCATTGCAACTGGCTGCAGAGAAGGGCGTAACCATTGACTATATAGTTGGCGACCTGGGCGAGCTTACATTCGCGCCGGAAAGCTTTGATGCCATCGGGCTTATCTATGCGCATTTTGATGCGGATAAGAAAGCAGCATTTCACCAGCAGCTGGATGGCTACCTGAAGCCGGGAGGTATCATTATGCTCGAGGCATTCAGCAAAGCACACCTCGACTTTATAGCCCTTGACCCGAAAGTAGGCGGCCCCAAAGAGGCAGGCATGCTCTACAGCACCGCTGAAATACGCAGGGACTTTGGCAACTACGAAATACTGGTGCTGGAGGATGCGGAGGTGGTGCTGAGCGAAGGGGAGTACCATAATGGTAAGGGTGCGGTGGTGAGGTTTGTGGGGAGGAAAAAGTAGCGTAGAGTAAACACACCCCTAACCCCTCTCTAGAGGGGAAGTGTGCTGTCACAAAAGCGAGCGGGGAATGCTATCGGGCAATATCAAGGTCATTAAGCAGCCCTTCGGCGGGGCTCAGGGTGACAGAAACGCTATTGGGCCTGCAGGAAATATTTATGGATTGTTATGCATCCACAGAATTACTCCAAATATATTTATCATGTACGCTACTGAAAGTATAAGCAAAGCAGATCGTACATTTTCGTTTTTATCCCTGCTATCTACTGCTTCTTCTATTTCCCTCACTTTTTCATCTGTATAGGTAAGGAAGGCGTTGATCACCGTTATACAACAGATAGCAGCAGCGGTGGGCCAAAACAATAAGTAATCCGATATCACTTTTGGCAAAAAGTTTTTAATACAATAAACGGCTGTATAAATATGCATCCACTGGCATATGCCATGCCCTGCAATAGTAGAGTACAGCGGGGGAACCACCGGTAAAACAGACCATTGTTTCCGCCAATTGTATAGCAATGTATTTATGATATACGCGCTTGTGAAGAGATGTTTGTAAAACCCCATTGCAATAACTTAAAATGCAATATACATTTATTTAAGGAATGAATAATTGACATCCGCAATGCAAGAAAAGCGCAATAATAGCTATGCGTGAGTGAAGTAATACTCATTTAGTGAGATGAGCTACGCTCGTGTTTTGAAAACACATTCTTCGCAATGACGCGAGTAAGGGGAAGTGGCACGGCTCAGTAAAAGCTATACTTCGCCATGCTCCAGAATTCATCGAGGGCTATGATGCGGGGCTTGAAGAAGGAGATGAGCAGGGGCCAGTCTTCGCTGCGGTTGATGTTTACATCGGGTAGTTCGGTGCTTATTTTACTGATACGCTTTCCGCTTTCGTCAGTTACAGTTGATTGCCAGTTCCATTGTTCCCCGAGTGCATCGTGTAAGGCCGCTTTGAGTGCTGTAAATTGTTCGTAGCAGGTGGCTTGTGCCGCGGCATCGGTTTGAGAAAGCACTATGGCTATAGAGGCGTGCGTGCCGTCTGCATCCATTTTGAACTGTATGCCATCTATGCCGGTTTTGTAGTTTACCCAGTTGGCCCTGGCGCCATCGGCTGAGGGTATTGGTCGCATGTATTGGCCGAAGGTGGTCCAGAATGCTTGTCGCTGCCTTGATGTTTCTTCGCGTGTGTACATGAATGTTCCAAAGTTAGTGAGGTAGCTTGAAAAACAGCGTAAACAAATAAGTGCGCACCGTTAGGTAACGCACTTATACCATTCTGCCTCATACTCGCACTCAAACACACACACACTGCTGTAGTGTAACAACCGTGCCACCAGCGGGCACAACTTTTGGGCCGGTACATAAAAACACTACAGGCCATGAGCACAGAAAACAAAGAACTGCCGATAGACGAAAACAGCAAGAACAAACCCGTGCAGGAAGATAAACCATCGAGCCAGCAAAGACCGATGGGTGATGCTGACGATATAAAGAAGCATGACGATATAGTGAAGGAAAAAACAAAAGACAAGGGCGATACCAATAGCGTTGGGATAAAAAAGGACTAAGGTTAACTAAGGTTATCCGTAAATATTTTTTCAGCTGAAGGTGTTCTGTTAGCTTTGTGGATCACAATTGCTTAGACCATGACGACCTTTCGCCGGATATGCTGCCTAATCTTATTTGCCGTATTGTTTGCCGGAACGGCACAGGCACGAACCAATACAGATGCTGCGTTGGTAGCGAAAATTCAAAAAGTGCTGGACACTGCCAGCGGTGTAATAGGTGTGGGTATAGAAGGATTGGACTTTGACGCGCATGTGGTGCTGAAGGATAGCCATCATTATCCAATGCAGAGTGTCTATAAATTTCCGCTTGCAATGGCTGTGCTGGATAAGGTAGATAATGGTAAGCTGTCATTACAGCCGAAGGTACATATATCTCAAAGTGAGCTTGATACGGCTACATGGAGCCCTATGGTAAAGGACCATCCGCACAGTGACATTGATATGTCTATCCAGGAGCTGCTGGCCTACGCCATATCGAAAAGCGATAATAATGCTTGTGATGTATTGTTCCGGCTTGCAGGCGGTACACGATATGTAAACGACTATATACATGGTTTGGGTGTGAAGGATATGGCTATAGCAGCAACAGAAGCCGAAATGAAAAAAGGCTGGGAGGTGCAATACACTAATTGGTGCACGCCTTCGGCCATGTTACAGCTGTTAAAGATATTCTATGATGACAAAATACTCTCAACAGGAAGCCATGACTTACTGGAGCAATATATGATACGAAGCGAGAATTCCCCAAACAGGATAAAAGGCAAACTGCCCGGCAATGCGCTTGTTGCTCACAAGACAGGTACTTCTAATACACTGGGGGCGCTAACGGCAGCCACTAATGATGTTGGTATTATCACATTGCCTGGTATGAAGAGCCTGGCTATAGTGGTTTATGTGTCTGACTTTAAGGGTGGTGTAGCACGAGGTGAAGATATGATAGCCACCATAGCTAAGATGGTATGGGACCATTATTCAGAAGTAAAGTAATAACTATGATAACAGAAAGCGCCGCACGGCTGCAGTATCTTATTGACACTATTCCTGCAAAACTGATGCAGATACCGGAAGAAGAATTCAGCAGGAAACCTGCGGCAGATAAATGGAGCAAGAAAGAAGAGCTGGGCCACCTGGTAGACAGTGCTACCAACAACCACCAACGTTTTGTAAGGGCGCAGTTTGAAGACGTGCCTGCCATAGGTTATGACCAGGACAAATGGAATGAACATAGTTATTACCAGCAAATGAGCTCAGCGCATATTATTGCATTCTGGGCGCTGTATAATCAACACCTTGTGGAGCTGGTAACTCGTATACCTCTAGAATACCTGGCCCGCACCTGCAATGCCGCAGGTAATATAGCATCGCTGCAATGGCTGATAGATGACTATGTGGTGCATGCAGAACATCACCTGAAGCATATAATGGAGTACTAACTTTGCACGGCAGTCTTAAAATACTTGGTGTGCATATGCTTATATATAGGATGATATGAGTTGCAGGAATTAAATTTATTTTTATGAGATAGTGCGAAAAACTGGCCATATTTTTTATTTTTGTTAATCAATTGCAAATACATTTGTTATTGATTGGATAAGCATGAAAACAAAATACAGTAAAGTACTTATCATAGATGACACATTCCTGGATAGATTATTTATGGAAAAAGTCATAAAAGCATACGATTTTGCCGACCAGACGGTAAGCTATGATTCAGCGGCAGGCGCACTGGACTACCTTAACAGTGTAGCAAGCCAGCCGGGTGAGTTCCCCGAGGTAATATTACTGGACATACAGATGCCGGATATGGACGGTTTTGATTTCATGGATAAGTACATCGAACTGCCGAAGGAAGTAAGAAGCGGGTGCTACGTGGTCATGCTGTCTTCGTCCGTTGCCGTGGAAGATCTCTTACGGGTAGAGACCTATGAAGAGATACGGCGTTTTTTCAACAAGCCACTGAATGCAGGACATCTTATTGATCTGACACATTTGCCGGATGAATTGTCGTCCTGATAATCGAAAGCAGTGCAAAGAATTAGTTATGGTTAAGTGTTAATTTCGCAGCTATGAAGACCATAGCGTCATGGCTGTTCATTGTGTTGGGTATAGGAGTGCTGATCTCCGGCACTTCGCGGAATGTGATGGCATATGTGTCGAAAGCGAAACAGCATAGCGCAGGATGGTGGGGAGAACACCAATGCAATTGCGGTGACCTGACCAATATGTCCTACCTGGACGATATCGATGTATTTCATACGCCGAAGGATTACCAGTTTAAAAAACCGATAGACAACGTTAGAAATAAACAGACGGACCTGTACCTGTATGGCGATAGTTATGTGGAAGATGTGCCTTCGTTTGTTTTCGCAGGTATACATGCTTTTCACGCAGGGCGCGCCCAATATACGGACCTGCTGTATACACTGGACAGAACAAAAAAGAATGTACTGATCATAGAGCGGTCGGAGCGGTATATAAGGAGTGAGTACAGGAACCTAGAACTATTCAATCACCTGAAGCAAAAGGATACTGCTGACCCAAAGCAGGTATTGGCTGCCGGTAACACAGAAAATGGTGGTGTGCTGGCTGGCATGTTCAACAAGAACCTGAATCAAAACCTGGAGTACCTGCTGTTCAATATGAATATAGTGAACAGGCCCCGCAACATGAAAGCAGATATGAACTACTACCTGTTCAACAGGGGATCGGGCAATGCGGTGATAGCTGATGCGGGCAATCATTTGTTCTTAAAAGAAACGGTAGATGCAACGGGCGGGCACAGCAGCTACTCATTTGTAAATGATGAGATAGTGGACGGGTATGCACGAAACCTTCATGATATATACACTCATTACAGGCTGGAAGGATTTGATGAGGTGTATTTTTCGTTCATACCTAATCCTGCATCGCTGATACAACCGGCTAACTATAACCGTATGCTGCCAAAGCTGCAAAGCCGTATGCCGGAACACGTAATAGATATGTACACGACATTTAAGAATCATGGCAACCCTAAGCAATTCTACAGGGCAGGAGATACCCACTGGAATGATAGGGGCATGCAGCTATGGCTGACGATGGTAAATGAAAAATTAAAAGACAAGGGCCTGTAGCCCGCTACTAGTATACCTTATAGCGTTGCAGCTCCCATACGCGTTGGAATGTGTCGAGCGGATGATACATAGCTATTCTTATTACACCCACCTTAGGACAGAGATAAATGGTGTCATAATAATTTGCTGCAGAGCCATAGGTGCTTACTTTATTTGTATCTGCCCTGATAATGACTGAAACATTGTTGTAGGTCTGGCCGTTTATAGTGTATGAGGTAGTTCCCTGCTGATAAGTTTCGGGCTGCTGATAGTAGAAATGGGAGCCATAAAAGGAAATGAAATTTTCAGAAAGATGCATGCTCCAGGATTCTTTTTTTGCTGACACAGGAAGGGGCGCTGTATTTTCTTCAGTTATTGATATATCAATATAATGGTCGCGAATCTGATCGTTCAGGTCATTCGGGGTGTTATAAGACATTCCCTGGTGATTATCTTTTACGTAAAAACTATCCACTTGTCCTGTGAGTGCATCGGTATAAATCCAGTAGCTGCCATACTGAAAATTAAAGCCGTTTTTCAGGTCGTCGATTACATATACATCGGTCCCTTTTTTGTCAAAAATGCTGTGGCAGCTGCAAAATATGCAGATAGTTGCGGTCAATAGAAATAATAAATGCTTCATAGTAAATAAGTTATGGCAAATATTGTACCATTTTTAAAGTATAAATTATGTATCTTGAAGTTGATTTCCTATTTTTGTTAATCAATTGCAATTGAGATGTTACTGAATTGCTAAACAGTAGTGTTTATGTATAACAAAGTGCTTGTCGTAGACGATAGCCACCTGGACCAGATGATCATAGAAAAGATCATCAGGATTAACAAGTTTGCTAACCACGTGGTTAGCTTTGATAATGTAGTAGATGCACTTGAATACCTGCACCAGTTCAAAGGGCAGCTGGCTGACTTTCCTGAAGTAATATTTGTAGATATACAGATGCCCGGCCTTGATGGTTTTGATTTCCTGGAAAGGTATATCGAGTTTTCAGAAGATATAAAAAGTCAGAGCAGCATAGTGATGCTGTCATCATCTATAGCTGAGCAAGACCGCCTGCGCGCAGCAAGCTATCCCATAGTGCGTAAGTTCTTCAATAAGCCACTAAATAATGAATTGCTTACAGAACTGGAACCTGTGCCTGTAGAAAGAGTTCGGGGATAAATAATGTTATTGTCCGCCCATCTTTGTCATATCCATATAGAGTATGTTCCAGCGGTGGCCATCAAGGTCGCTGAATATGCAGCCATACATCCAGTCTTTCATTTCATAAGGTTTGTGATTGGTAGCGCCGCCGGCATCAAGTACTTTTTGTGCCAGCTCATCTACCTCTTCTTTACTTTCGGCATCTATAGACATGAGCGCCTCTGTGCCCTGGCGTGTATCTGCAACAGCGTTGCCGGTAAAGCCTTTGAACATCTTTTCGCTGAACAGCATTACCACCAGGTCTTTTTCTCCCACCAGCATACATGCCGATTCCGGCGTTTCATTGTGGGTACTGAAGCGGAAGCCCAGCTTAGTAAAGAATTCTTTTGAGCGACTGATGTTGGCTACAGGTAAGTTGAGCCAGAATTGTTTGATCATTATAATTAGGTTAAGTTATTTATGAATAGTTAGCTTGTTATTGTACCCGCACCTTTATCACTATCTTCTTCACTTTTGCTGTCTCTGTTACTTTTATGCAGGGCATATGCAGATCGGTAGGGAAGAAGACCATGAAGGTACCCGCGCTGAACAGGCTAAAGAAAGACGGCGTATCGGGGAAGAGCATAAAGTCTTCTGCATCACTGTATTCTTTAGATGGGACCTGTCCGCTATATAGCATGTGGCCTACAAGTTCTGCGCCTGTTATCATGTATTGTACATCTACATACTTACGGTGGGCTTCCATTTGCTCTGTAGCGCTATCCATAGTATCATACTCCTGCACTATGGCAAAGATATTATCACCATCTATAGCATACCTGCCCGGCGCTATTGCTTCAAGGTCTGTGGTCTGCAGGTAATGAAATGCTTTACTGATATGAGGGTGAACTGAATTGTATCGTGCAGCAGTAGGTCTATGATCATATAATGGATTGTACTGTAAATTATGAAAAACTGATAAATATGGTAATCCTTATTTACAAACGGCTATCGGTCTACCGATAAGCCTGAAAATATTTTTAGTTTTTTTTCAAAACCGGAAAACCAAACATCAAAAGCCGCCGTAAGTGTATAGGTAAACAATTTTTAACCAAACACAAAAACACAAATTTATGAAACGTATTCTTTTGATCCCGGTATTCGCAGCAGCACTGATAGCAGGTAACACTACAGTAAGTTATGCACAGAGCACAGTAATGGTAGGTGGTGCAGCAATGTACCCAACCAAAAACATCGTTGAGAACGCTGTTAACTCTAAAGACCACACTACGCTGGTAGCTGCAGTAAAGGCTGCAGGGCTGGTAGAAACACTGCAAAGCGCAGGTCCATTTACCGTATTCGCACCTACTAATGCTGCATTTGGTAAACTGCCAGCAGGTACTGTAGACAACCTGGTAAAACCAGAGAACAAAGCTACATTAACAAAAATACTTACGTACCATGTTGTATCCGGCAACCTTGATTCTAAAGCGATCATGGACAAGATAAAAGCAGGCGGTGGTTCTGCAAAACTGACTACTGTACAGGGCGAAACGCTGACAGTAATGATGAAAGGCAAGAAATTGCAGATCAAAGATTCTAAAGGTGGTATCTCTACAGTTACTATCAAGGACGTATACCAGAAGAACGGTGTGATCCACGTTATTGACACAGTGGTTATGCCATCATAAGCTAATACCAATCTATTAATTACTGAAAGGGTCTTCTATAATAGAAGGCCCTTTGTTTTTTTGAGTTTTTAATAACACGCCGCTTTAGGGTTGGGTTACTTCTTTCATTATCTTTGGGAGAATAATATTCTACCAATTTTAATTTATAACATTGAGCAAAGAAAGTATATCAGTCTTCGATATTTTTAAGATAGGAATAGGCCCGAGCAGTTCACATACATTAGGTCCATGGCGCGCCGCCCAGCGATTTATAGCTACCATAAAAACCAAAGGAATAGAGCAGGTAACATCTGTAAGAGTGTTATTGTATGGATCACTGGCCAAAACAGGTAAAGGACACGGAACAGATGTGGCAGTATTACTCGGTTTGTGTGGAGAAGACCCGGTGACCTTTGATGTAAATGAGGTGACACCACGTATGGAACAAATAGCAGAGCAACGCAAGATGAACCTGAATGGTGAGCGTATTATTGCTTTCGATCCTGAATTTGATATTGTGTTCCTGATGGAAGAGAGCCTGCCTTTTCATCCTAATGCGGTTACATTCCTATGTTCATTTGCAGATGGTAATGAGATAGCAGAGACGTGGTACTCTATAGGTGGCGGCTTTGTAGTGAAGGAGGGGGATGAAGGAGGCAGCGATGATTTTGTGCACCTGCCTTACCCGATAGAGAAAGCGGAATACCTGCTTGCTGCCTGCGAAAAGACGGGACTGAATATATCGGACCTGGTGATGGAAAATGAAAAGACATGGCGCACTGTGGAGGAGACCAACAAAGGCGTGCTGGCCATATGGCGAGCTATGCGCGATTGTGTGTACCGGGGTGCCCATATAGGTGGTATATTACCGGGCGGGCTCAATGTATCGCGCAGGGCAAATGACCTGAATAAGAAACTGATAGGAGATAAAACCTACAATAGTTTTGATGAATGGGTGAATGTGATCAGGAGCGGGGGAGAGTCATTCAAATATACATTGGACTGGGTAAGCTGTTTTGCCCTGGCGGTAAATGAGGAGAATGCAGCGTTTGGCCGTGTAGTAACAGCGCCTACCAATGGTGCGGCAGGTGTAGTGCCGGCAGTACTCATGTACTATATTGCGTTCTGCGATGGCTACAGCGAAGAGAAGATCATCAGGTACCTGCTTACGGCATCTGAAATAGGCAGTATATTCAAGAAGGGCGCTACGCTATCTGCTGCAATGGGCGGCTGCCAGGCAGAGATAGGAGTATCATCGTCAATGGCTGCTGCGGCGCTTACCGAGGCCATGGGTGGTAGTGTGGAGCAATGCCTGATGGCTGCGGAGATAGCGATGGAACATCACCTGGGCCTTACCTGCGATCCTGTGGGTGGGTTGGTACAAGTGCCTTGTATAGAACGCAATACTATGGGCGCAATAAAAGCTATTACCGCATCGCAACTGGCATTGCAGAGTAATCATGCGAATGCGCTTATATCGCTGGATACTGTGGTGAACACCATGTGGCATACCGCCCTGGATATGAACCATAAATATAAGGAAACTGCAGAGGGTGGCCTGGCACTGCACATACCTATCAGCCTGAGCGAGTGTTAGGTATAGCCTTTTATTAGCAGGATAGAAAAGCAGAGAAAATACATTGAAAAGTAAGCCTTGAGCTCATGTGCCGTCAATAGGGGATGCTGCAAGGTTGTAGCATCCCAAGGATATTCTATCAATATCTAACTTATTTATAGTCTAAAAGCCATAATTTTGCACACTTAATAAACAGCGTGCATTATAAAATTATTTTATTTGTAATTTCCATTTTTACGTCTTATTGTGTCTATAGCCAGACCGATAATGTCTTAATTAAAGAAAATATTTCCCGGACACTTTATGATATAGATAGTGAGGCGAGAGCTGTCATATTGTATGAAAGTAAATCTGTCGTCATTACAAAAGATATACATGCAGTAGGTTCTAAATTCAGCCAGCATGAGCATGTGAACAGGATCGTAAAGTTTCTGAGCACTACAGATATGAGCCTGGCTAACATACATTTATACACGCATGGCAACAATCTTTATAATTATGTAGAAAATGTTGAGGGTAAGACCTATAACAAAGAAGGGAGCGAGGTGAAAGAAACATGGCTGACCAAAAAAGACGTGTATGCAAAAGAGATAAGAGACGAAGTATATGAAACCACCTTTTCCCTGCCGGCGGTAAAAGAAGGATCTATAATAGTATACTCATACGACATAGTGAGCTCCGTGAGAGATATTTTACCTGAATGGGAAATACAAGGGCGTTTTCCAAAGTTGGTCACCTCATACAATCTTAGCTATCCGCAGGATCTGGAATTCACTTCTATCGCATACGTGCGGCCGGTAAAAGTCAACTATCCATCGATACAGGATGCATTTAAAGGGGTGGATGAGTTTTGTAACGTGAGTATAAAGCCACAAACACCGGATATGCCTGTCGGTTCATTTTGGCTGAGACGGAATGTACCGGGTGTTAAGAATGAACCATTTGTATATAATTCCGAAAACAACCTGGAAAGTATGATCCTTCAGCTTACAGGCTATATGGATGTAAACGGGATGACGCATGTGGACAATTCGTGGCCAAAGCTGGATAAGTTATTGTTGGATAACAAATTTTTCGGTACTGTTAGAAGCCGGAATGCCATACTTGATGAAACAGTGACCAATATAAGAAAGTTAACACCTTTCGGGCCTGAGCTTGTGCGCAGTATCTATAATTATGTGCGCTCATCCTACACTGTGAACAACGATCAATCGAGGTTGTATTCCAAACATTCTATTGAGGATGTATTCAATAATAAACAGGGCAGTTCTATAGAACTGAACATGCTGCTATGTGCTATGCTGCTTAATGCTGAGATAGAAGCATATCCGCTGCTGCTGGCTACAACCGGGAATGTATCTCCTAACGCGATATTTCCTACACTTGACCGGTTCAATTACCTGGCCTGTGCAGTAAAGCAAGATTCAGGTTACCTGCTGCTGGATGCCTCGGACAGGAATAACGTATACGGGATGCTACAGCCTAACTGTTACAATGGTTATGCGAGGGTGCTGAAAAAGAGCGGTGGAGGAGAAGGAATAGAACTGGGTACCGACATGATGTATGACAAGCAGGTAATAGCAGTGAAGATATCCGGTATAACAGATACCAGCGCTAATATAGAAGTGACCCAAAAATTAGGATTAGTGCATTCTTCAGCCTTGCGCAAGGCATGGCATAAAAGCGAGAGTCTGAGGCAAAAATTTATTGATAAGGAAATGAATGACCATAATAAAGAAATTACTATCACCAGCACAAATATTTTGTTTGAAGATAGGCCTGATACTAACCTGATCATAAACCTGAATGGTGTTATGAAAATGGATAAGCGGGTAAATGTCTTATACCTGAATGCCTTTTTCATTAAAGATGTGGTTAAAAATCCATTCGTTGCAGCAAAAAGGATAATGCCCATAGAGTTTCCGTGCCGGACACAGGAACAGTATTACCTGAGTGTGATGTTGCCTGCCGGTTACGAATTTACCGATATGCCAAAATCTATCGGTATGGATATAGACAGTGGAGCAATGCACTATACTGCAGACTATAATTATTATGAGGGAATGAGGACCCTCACGTTAAAAAGTGTTTATACAATTAATACTACCAGCTATTCTGCAAATGCATACGATCAGATCAAATCGTTCTATCGTGACATGATGAAGGAAGAGAACGCAATAATTACCATTAAAAAGAACCAATAAATGAAGGCGTTCCTGACTAGTATCCTGTTTGTTTTATCGCTGATCCTGCCGGGGATATGCAGTGCTGATAATGTTAGTTATAAGGTTGATGTAATACCGGCTCAATTGCTGAAAAGGGCAAATGCTGTGGTTCGTAATTCTCACTATGAAGTACGTATTGTATCAGCAAGTGAAGTGCATGTGATTAAAAAATACGCAATAACAGTATTGAATGATAAAGGTGCGGACTATGGTAAGGTAAGTGAGTATGAAAGTTCATTCATCAGGTTAAAGTCGATAAAAGGCAGGTTATATGACAAAGATGGAATAGAGCTGGACGAAGTAAGAAAAAAGGACATAAAAAGGACCGCACCCTATTCTTTCGGCTCAATAAGTGATGTCTACTACAATACTTATGATTTTGGATACGGAGGCTATCCTTATACCTGTGAGTATGAAATAGAAACTGTGCGGAATATGACCTTTTATCTACCTGCATGGGAGCCAAAAGAGGGTTATGACTGTGCGGTAGAGTCTGCCGATGTTGCGGTTATTTATCCCCAAGGATTCCCGTTACGCTATCATTCATTTCATATACCGGTGCCACCTGAAAAGTTTTCCGGCGACGGGGAAAATAAACTTACGGCGTATATTAAAGATGCCCCAGCCACATTGCACCCCGGTGAGTTTGCGAAAAGAGATGGCACTCATTTGCCTGAAATGATGTTTGCAATTGAGCAATTTGAACTGACAGGGAAGGAGGGTAGTATGGCAACATGGAACGATATTGGGAAATTTGTGTACGAGCTGAATGCCGGCAGGGATATACTGCCTGACGATGTGAAAGTTGCAGTGCACTTAATGGCCGATACCTGTAAAACAAAAGCAGCGAAAGTAAATGTGCTGTATGATTACCTGAAGAAGAACACGAGATACGTGAGCATACAATTAGGAATAGGTGGCTGGCAAACGTTTGATGCGAAATTTGTTGCTGAAAAGGGTTATGGTGATTGCAAGGCACTGAGCAATTATATGAAAGCCTTGCTAAAAGAGGTGGGGATAACCTCATACCAGGCACTTGTGTCTGCAGGTAGTAATGGGCATAAGAACATGATCGCTGAAATGCCATGCACTGTATTTAACCATGCTATACTATGCGTACCGGGAGACAAAGACTCGATGTGGGTAGAATGTACGTCAAAATCGCTGCCTGCGGGATATTTATCTTCGTTTACAGATGAAAGAAATGTATTACTGCTTACAAATTCAGGAGGATATGTGGTAAGAACGCCGGGTAATGCAGACACGATCAATATACTGAGCCGGACAGCGAACATAGTTGTGGCTAAGGAGGAAATGAAAGGAAAAGTAAGCGAGCATTATAGTGGATATGAATGGGAGAACGAGCATTATATTAATGATGCAGCCAGATCAGATATCGGTAGTTACCTGAACAGCAAATTCAGTAATGGAATGTTCTCTGTGCAAGAATACTCTATTGTTAACAACGTTGCCGGTAGTATCCCTTACCTGGATGAGTCAATGAATATTACAGGGGAGGGGAGTATAACTGAAAGCGGAACACATTTATTTATTGCGCCTTATATTTTCAGTAATACACTTACCACTCCTCCTTCAAAAGAGCTGTTCAGAGGATCGTTCGAAATACATCATTCTTATACGATATCAGATACCCTCACTTATCAACTTGAAGGTGTATATGCTATGGATAATTATGAGCGGAGCGACAAGGAACTGCCATTTGCCGTTTATAAATTCAGCGCGACCCTGCAACAGGGTAATATGCTGCAGGTTATCTATTCGTACAGTCAGAAAAAGGGAACATACCCCGAAGATCAATGTGCGAACTATATAAAACTTTATAAGGAAATAGTTACCGACTTTAACAATAGGTTAGTTCTCAGCAGGAAAGATTAATTTTGCAGAAGTATGCAACAAAATATGCAAGCGCTGTTTGGCGCACAATATAATCCGGACAACTTCTTTGTTATGGCCGGACCGTGTGTAATAGAAAGTGAAGAAGTAATTATGAAGACCGCCGAGCAGGTGGTAAGAATATGTGAGCGACTTAAGGTGCCGCTGATATTCAAATCGTCTTATCGTAAAGCTAACCGCAGCAGGCTGGACAGCTTTTCGGGAATAGGTGATGAGGCTGCATTGAAAATACTTAGTAAAGTAAGGGACACATTTCATGTGCCGCTGGTGACCGATATACATGCTGCTGACGAAGCTGCTATGGCTGCTGAGTATGTGGATGTATTGCAGATACCTGCGTTCCTGTGCCGGCAGACGGATATACTGATAGCTGCTGCGCAAACGGGCAAGGTGGTGAATGTGAAGAAAGGGCAGTTCCTTTCTCCGGAGTCAATGAAGTTTGCTGTAGACAAGATACAACAAAGCGGTAATGAAAATATTATGCTGACTGACAGAGGTACTATGTTTGGCTATCATGACCTGATAGTTGATTACCGTGCAATACCTGTAATGCAGCAACTGAACGTACCTGTGATACTTGACTGTACACATTCTCTGCAACAGCCTAATACAACCAGTGGAGTTACAGGAGGTAATCCGCAAATGATAGAAACCATAGCGCGGGCCGGTATAGCAGTAGGGGCGGATGGCTTGTTCATAGAAACACATCCTGATCCTGCACATGCAAAATCTGACGGGGCTAATATGCTGAACCTTGCCTTGCTGGAACCACTGCTGGAAAAGCTGGTTGCGATAAGGCAGGTGATCAATAAATTCTAAGTAGCTAATTAAAAAAAGAAGGTCTCCGTTCACCAATGAACGGAGACCTTCTTTTTATGTTATAATCTTAAAGTACTTGCGCAATAAGGAATTTGAGGTATTGGGTAGATTGTATGTTGCGGATAATAGGGTGGTCGGCAGATTGGGTGCGCCATTCTACCTGGCGGAGGGTGCGCCTAGCATCTTTTGCAGCAGCATCAATGGTGTCAAGGAACATTTCAGGCGATACGAGATTGGTGCAGGATGCGGTTACGAGGTAGCCGCCCGGCTTTATCAGCTTCATGGCGCGGAGATTGATCTCTTTGTAGCCGGTCACTGCTTTCTGTATGTTCTCCCTGCTCTTGGTAAAAGCGGGCGGGTCGAGCATCACCACATCGTAGCGCTTACCTTCTTTTGCCCATAATTTCAGCACATCGAACGCATTTGTTGTTTCAAATTTGCTGATATCCTCAAAACCATTCAGCGTAGCATTATTACGGGCTATTTGAATCGCATTCTCTGATATGTCGAGGCCAAGTGTGCTTTTGGCGCCATACTTTGCTGCATGCATAGAGAATGTGCCGGTATAGCAAAATGCTTCCAGCACATCTGCATCCTTTACTACGTGAGCAATTGCGCGGCGATTGTCCTGCTGGTCGAGGAAGTAACCGGTCTTCTGGCCATTCTCGATGTCTACATGAAATTTAAGCCCGTTCTCATTCAGTATTATGTTGGTATCAAACGGAGCGGATAAAAAGCCTTTCTTTTGCTCCATACCTTCCAGTGTACGTACAGACACGTCATTGCGCTCATAGATACCCTTAGGGCTGAATATTTTATTGAGTGCGGCAACGATAGCATCTTTCCACTTTTCTATACCGAGCGCCAATGTCTGGATAACGAAATAGTCATTGAACTTATCAATAACAAGAGCGGGCAGCATATCTGCTTCGCCGAATATAAGCCTGCAATTTTCAATATACCCCAATTGCTTACGGTATTCCCAGGCATCATTTATTCTTTTATAAAAGAACTGATCGTCTATTACTTCCTGTTTGTCACGGGTGAGCAACCGTATCCGTATCTGTGACGCAGGGTTTATATAGCCCTTGCCAACAAAAGAACCATTGTAAGAATACACCTCTACTATATCTCCTGGTTCTGCAGTACCATCGCTATCGCCAAGCTCATTTCCGAATATCCATGGATGGCCATTTACTACCCTGTCGCCAATTTTTTTCCTTAAAAAGAATTTCGCCATGGCGCAAAGATAGGGTTTGGGGGCTAGATACTTGATTCTGGATGCTAGATACTGGATGCTTGTTTTTTTTGATCTTAATGATAAAGCCCGTTCCGGTTGAACGGAACGGGCTTTATAAATAAAAGAAATATTTTATTGTTTTATCACAACCAGTTTCTGTGTTTGTGTTTTACCGCCCTGGGTAAAGTTCACAAGGTACATACCGGCCGTGAGCTGATTGATGGTCATTGGTATTGTCTGCGGGCCTTTGGTAACGTTAACTGCGTTAGTGATCAGTGTTTTGCCGCTAACATCACTTACAGATATGTAAGCTGTGCCGGCTGCTTCACTATTGATGATCGCATTGAAGTTGTTGCCTGCTGGGTTAGGGAAGATATTGAACGAGCTATTGATCAGCGTACCTGTTTTGACAAAAACAGGTAGATTCTCACCCAATGTGTTTAGTGTTTCGTTTGTTTTTACCGGAGTATTGTAGTCGAAATAGATAGAAGCACTATTTTTGAAGTTGGTGCCTAGAGCGAGTCCATTTTTTATTTTTATGCTGTATGTGAACATGCCATTGCTGGTAACAGGTTCTGAGGATACAGGTGGCAGGTTGATGTTGTTGAATAAGAAAGTTGCTACCTTTTTAGTACCTGATATATTTACTGACACTTGTCCTTGTGCAGACATGTAAATAGGCGTGAGCGAGGTCCAGTCAAGGTTATCGTCTAATGTGTCTACAACCCTTATATTCTCTGCCATATAAGTTCCTGTGTTCTGAAAGTGGACCATGTATTCCAATACGGTGTCATTCAGTGTAATCAGGCCATTACTGCCAGTTCCTTTAGGGGACACCTCTTTGAAATTAGGGTCGAATGATGCCACAACTGTTGTCGTGAAATAGCGTACGTTATTCCATGGAGAATAATCTGTGAGCCAGTTCTGAGCTGTATCAGATGCTACTGTATCCTTAAATACTATGTTAGTGCCAAGAGGAATACTCGTAGGTACATTGTATGGTATAAGATATGCCTGAGAACTGCCGGGGGTAAGCGCAGGATAGGAACCACTGGTATTATAATAGTTGCCTGTACCGTGATAATTACCTGCCGGAATAAATGTAAGCGGAGGAAATATCTGGCCATCGGTAAGGTATCCCGAATATATCTGAGGTTCGGTTACAGTACCTGAGTTACTGATAATAGTGACCTGGTTATAGACATGTCCCGGTACAGGCCATCCATAGTCCCATGTGCAGATGTGCAGGTCATGTATTGTATCGGTTGTATTGGCAAAGTCAACCGGTATTACGCAACCTGTGCCGACAACAGAAGTAACAGTAACACTGTTTGTCTGACAAGTTGATAATGGATAATAAGCGAGTATATGCTCAGCCACCGTATAGGTACCTGAAGGCACTTTGTAAGAATAGTATCCAAAAGTATCTGTAAATGTATAGCCGCGACCACTTATATCGATCTTTATGTGGTTTATTCCGTTTTCGCCGGGGTCTTGTATGCAATTGTTATTAGCATCATTATATACATGCCCTGAAATAGTACAATAGCAATTGCTTAATGTGTCTGCACCCAGGGTTGTGCCTTTAGATGCAGTGCAGCCCAGCGCGTCTGTAACAGTTACCCAGTAAGGAATATCGGGAGCCAGGCCGCTTATAGTGCTGGTAGTGCCACCATTTGTCCATGCATAAGTGTAGGGTGTAGTGCCGCCTAGCGCACCTGCTGAAAGAATACCATCGTTCACAAAGATGCAGGAAGCATTGGTGCCTGTTATTCCTACGCTAAGTGTAGAATTGAACGGAAGATATTCAGAGTAGGATGCGGTGCAGCCGATACCATCGGTGATAGTGACATGATATAGTCCTGTAGGTACCCCTGATATCATATATGATGTTGAGCCATTACTCCATGCATAACCATAGGGCGCAACACCACCCGATGGTGTTGCAATTATACTGCCAGTAGATAATGTGCAAATGGAAGGAGTATTGGAAAATGAGGCAGTGATCACGTTGATGGGTGGAACAGTTGCCATACCTGTTTGTACACAGCCCATAGCGTCAGTAACATGGAATGCCGTATTGTCTTGCCCGAGCCCGCTTGCCGTAATGCCTGTTTGGGGTGGGGTTGTATACCACATAGTAGTATAAGGAGCAGTGCCGCCGATAATGCTAAGCGTAGCAGTGCCGGTAGGTGTGAAACACAAAGTGGGTGTAGTAGAATAAGTGACAGTAATGGGTGTAGAGGAGTTTATATAAGTGCTTCCCATGCCTATGCATCCATTAGCATCAGTAACAGTAACATTATATGGTCCCGAAGATAGTCCCGTTTGAGATTGAGTGGTCGCGCCATTGTTCCAGATGTAGCTGTAGGGAGGTGCGCCTCCGCTGCCGAATGCGATAGCTGAGCCATCGGAGGCTATGCAGGTAGCCGGTGTGGCAGTGATGGGTGCTGATATTTTAATGGATTGAGGTACCTTGTTTGAGACTGTTGCTGAACAACCCAAAGCGTCTGCGACCTTAAGCGTGTATGTGCCGGCAGAAAGACCTGAGATAAAAGGAGTGGTGGCACCTGTAGACCAGGAATAAGTAAGCGGGAAAACCGCACCTGAAGATACAGACGCAGTAGCAGTACCATTTGTACAGGATGCAGTAGTAGTAACCATTGAAGCGGTGTAAGACGCTATAGACCCAAGATAGAATGATGTGTCCACATCCAGATCACTGACCACGCAACCGGCAGCATCTGTGACCGTTGCTCCATACCGATGCCCGGCTGGTACGCTGACCGGGGGTGTTGTGCCTACAGTTACCATTGTTCCAGCATCATAAAACTGGTAAGTGTATGGTGGTGTGCCTCCTGCTATATAACCGACAGAAACACTCCCCATAGTAGCAGGACAAACAGCAGCGGTAACACCTGTATAAAAATAAAATGGTGGTTTTCCGAAAAAATATGTTGTTGCGCTGTCTCCTAAGCCATCTGTTGCTGTAATAATGCATTCAGCTCCGGAGTAAGTTGTAAGTACGTCAGTGAGGCCCGCAATAGTGTGTACGGTAGTATGGTGCGCAAAAAAACCAAATTGATAAGTTATCGTAATTGGCGGCGTCATGCCTGTGACTGTAGTTGACAAAATGCCGTCGTTATTGCATGGCGCTGTAACTAAGGTTGGGGTTACGGTTTGTCCGTTAACGGATATTGCCAATACCAGCAATAGGAATAGTGTATGTAGGTTTTTCATTAGGAGAGGGTTGGGTGTACAATGAACTATTCAATATTTCCGGAAAGGTTACATTCGTAAAAATATTGAATTACAGTTGTTTATTTATAATAACAAAACCCGTGCCATTTATTAGCACGGGTTTTAAATTTAAGAAAAATATTTTATTGTTTTATCACAACCAGTTTCTGTGTTTGTGTTTTACCGTTCTGGGTAAAGTTCACAAGGTACATTCCGGCTGTAAGCTGGTTGATGGTCATTGGTATTGTCTGCGGGCCTTTGGTAACATTAACTGCGTTAGTGATCAGTGTTTTGCCGCTAACATCGCTTACAGATATGTAAGCCAGGCCTGCTGCTTCGCTGTTGATGATTGCATTGAAGTTATTGCCAGCAGGGTTAGGGAAGATATTGAAGGAGCCTGTTCTTGCTGTTGTTGTAGCCACATAGTCGATAGGTGGTACAGAGCCGAGTGTATTCAACGTCTGGTTTGTTTTTACTGGCGTGTTGTAGTCGAAATAGATAGAAGCAGTATTCTTGATCTGGGTGCCTATTGCCAATCCTTTTTTCAGCTTAATGCTGTAGGTAAACATACCATTGCTTGTAACAGGCTCGCTAGCCGCTGTTGGCAGGTTGATGTTATTGAACATGAAAGTTGCTATTTTCTTAGCGCCTGAAATATTTACAGATACCTGGCCCTGTGCAGACTGGTATATAGGAGTAAGCGTGGTCCAGTCAAGATTGTCGTCAAGTGTATCTACTACCCTGATGTTCTCTGCCAGGGATGTACCCATGTTCTGGAAGTGTACCATGTATTCTAACACAGTATCGGTGGTGGCGATAACACCTGCAACACCTGTGCCTTTAGGGTATACTTCTTTAAAATTTGGATCGAAAGAAGCTATAGTAGTTGTAGAGAACGTCCTTACGTTGTTCCATGGAGAATAATCAGTAAGCCAGTTAGGTATTGTATCGTTAGCTACTGAGTCTTTGAATACTACTTTAGTACCCAATGGGATATTTGTAGGGACATTGTATGTTGTCAGGAACGCCTGTGAATTACCCGGATCCAATGAAGGATAGCTGCCAATCGTATTGTAATAACCAGGCAAGCCATTAAAATAACCACCCGGTGTAAATGCTAAAGGAGCAAATAACTGACCATCAGGCAGGTAGCCTGAGTATATCTTAGGTTCTGTCACAGTACCCATATTGCTGATAACTGTTGCCTGGTAGTAAACATGGCCCGGTACAGGTGCGTTATAATCCCATGTGCAGATATGCATATCGTGTATGGTATCAACAGAGTTTGCGAAATCTACAGGAAGTATGCAACCTGAACTACCCACAGATGTAACTGTGATACTTCTTGCCTGGCATGTAGAAAGCGGATAGTATGCCAATACATTCTCAGTTACTGTATAGGTGCCTGAAGGAACCTTGTATGAGTAACGGCCCAGTGTATCTGTAAATGTATAGCCACGGCCACTGATGTCAATTTTTACGTGGTTGATACCAGGTTCGCCCGGATCCTGTATGCAGTCGCCGTTGATGTCGTTGTATACTGTACCTGAGATAGTGCAGTAGCAAGAGCTAAGCGTATCTGCGCCAAGTGTAGTGCCTGCTGTTGCAGTACAACCCAATGCATCTGTAACTGTTACCCAGTAAGGAATATTCGGAGGAAGGTTGATGATAGTACTTGTAGTACCACCACCTGTCCACGCATAATGGTATGGAGTAGTACCGCCATATGCACCAGCTGACAGTGTACCGTCATTAGTAAAAAGGCAGGTAGCCTGAGTGCCGGTAAGGCCAACACCAAGTGTAGAGTTGAATGGCAGATAGTCGGAATAAACTGCTTTACAGCCCATCGCATCTGTTATGGTAACATGGTACAAACCTGTGGGAACCCCTGATATCGTCCCTGTCGTACCGCCATTGCTCCATGCGTAACTGTAAGGAGCAACGCCACCGCCGGGAGTAACCGCCACACTACCCGTAGATAATGTACAGATAGACGGTGTATTCAGGAAGTATGCATTGATGATATCAACCGGAGGTACTGTAGCCTTGCCGCTTTGCTCACAGCCAAGTGCATCTGTAACACGGAAAGCATAATCTCCTTGTCCCAGTCCGATAGCAGAAATACCTGTTTGACCAGGTGTGGTATACCACATAGAGGTATAAGGAGGAGTACCGCCTGTAATATTCAAAGTAGCTGTACCGCTTGGTGACAGGCACAGTGTAGGAGTAGTAGTGTAAGTAACGGCGATAGGCGTAGATGTGCCAACATATGTAGAGCCCGAGCCAATACAACCATTCGCGTCAGTGGCTACCACATCATAAAAACCTGCAGACAGGCTTGTCTGAGACTGGCTGACAGCACCGTTGCTCCAGATATAAGTGTAAGGAGGAACACCGCCGCTACCAAATGCGATAACAGAGCCATCTGCTACAGTACATGTGGCAGGTGTAGGCGTAACAGGTACATTTATCGTTATAGACTGGGGAACAAAGTCGCTGGCTGATGCAGTACAGCCAACAGCGTCGCTAACAAAAAGTGAGTAGATGCCGGTGACCAGACCTGATATAGAAGAAGTAGCGGCACCTGTAGACCATGCGTAAGTAAGCGGGAATACTGCGCCTGAGGAAACAGACGAAGTAGCTGTACCATTGGTACAACCGGCTGTAGTAGTAGTAATGCTAAGTGTGTAAGTAGGAGTGGAAGGCAAGTAAGTAAAGCTGTCTATATTATCAAGATCGCCGTAATTACATCCTGCCGCATCAGTGATCTGTACCCTGTAAGCATGGTTGCCAGCTGCTACGAATGGATTGCCGGTGCCTACTGCCATCATCGTGGCCGCATCATACCACTGGTATGTAAATGGGGCTGTACCGCCGGTCATAGTAACGTTCAAAGAACCGGGCAAAGGGCAAAGAGCAGCTGTTGCCGTATCTGCGTAAGTAAATGGCGGAGACTGGAAAGTGCCTGTATCGCTTGCTCCGGTACCATCAGTAGCTATAACCACTATCGGCCCACCTGAATAAAACAAGAAGACATCTGTTAATGTAGTAACACTTTTGTGTACGATAGTGCCAAGGCTACCATAGGTACGGTACTTAACTGTAAGAGGAGGAGTTAACCCTGTAAATGTTGTGGTTAAAATACCATCGTGGTTACACGGAGGTGTAGTGACGGTAAATGAAACAGTACCTGCATTGGCACCAAGTGCACATGCAAGGAAAAACAGGGAAAGGAAAAGTTTATTCATTATTGTCGATTTTGTATTCATAAAAACATTATTGTTTTTGCAATAAATATCAATTATAAAATATATTCTATTGTGTGGGCCATCTATTTTTTTAATGAAATATAATAGCTGGTCAAAGATAATAGATTGAAGCGGGATATTATATAGTTGTTGTGAGATATTTGACCCTGCGAGGGTAAAAGAAAAGCCCGTTCCGGAGTCTGGAACGGGCTTTTCGTATTTAACATGCAATTATTGTTTAATTACTACCAGTTTCTGTGTCTGTGATCTGCCGTTTTGAGCAAAATTCACAAGATACATTCCCGGTGCCAGCTGATCAATGTTCATTGCTATCGTCTGTGGGCCTTTTGCAACGGCAACGGTCTTGGTTATGAGTGTTTTTCCGCTTATATCACACACACTCATAGTGGCCGGGCCTGCTATTTCGCTGTTAATAATGGCATTGAACGTATTGCCTGCCGGATTCGGGAAAATGTTGAATGATCCGTTTTTAATTGTAGCGGTATTGTTTTCGACAGAGAGCACATTGCCAAGTGTATTCAGTGTCTCATTTGTCTTGACAGGTGTATTGTAGTCAAAATAAATAGAAGCGCTGTTTTTGAACTGTGTACCTAATGGCAAGCCTTTCTTTGTTTTAATACTATAAGTAAACATTCCATTGCTGGAAACAGGGCTGGTAGACACAGGAGGGAGGTTGATATTGTTGAACATGAATGTAGCCACCTTTTTTGCTCCCTGTATATCTACTGATACCTGGCATTGAGAAGATGTATAGACAGGAACAAGAGACGTCCAGTCAAGATCATCATCAAGTGTATCTACAACCCTGATGTTCTCTGCCTGGTAAGTACCGGTGTTCTGGAAGTGTACCATGTACTCGAGAACTGTATCCGAATAGGTGATGACGCCAGCAGAGCCTGTTCCTTTAGGATATACTTCTTTAAAGTTAGGATCGAAAGATGCAACAACATCTGTAGTGAAATATCTTACGTTATTCCATGGGGAATAGTCAGTAAGCCAGTTAGGTATAAGGTCGCTGGCTGCGGTATCTTTGAATACCACAGAAGTGCCCAATGGTATGTTGGTAGGTACATTGTATGGCATAAGGAATGACTGTGAGCCACCCGGATTGATCAGGAGTGAGCTGCCGGCGGTGGAATAGAAGTATGGCGATCCGGTGTAGTAAGCGCCGGGTATGAATGATAGCGGCGCAAACAATTGCCCGTCAGGCTGGTAAGAAGAATTTACATTAGCCTCTGGTATTGTACCATTATTTGTGATAATTGTTGTCTGGTAGTAAACATGCCCCGGAACAGGTTTGCCGTAATCCCATGTACAGATATGGATGTCGTGTATGGTGTCTATAGTATTGGCGAAATCAACCGGAAGTACACAGCCAGTGCCTGCAACGGAAGTTACAGTGACACTGTTTGTCTGGCAGGAAGAAAGCGGGTAATATGCAAGAATGTTTTCTGACACAGTATAGGTGCCGGAAGGTACTTTGTAAGAATAATGGCCTGCTGCATCTGTGAACGTGTAGCCGCGGCCGGTGATGCTGATCTTAATATTCTGTATACCGTTTTCACCAGGATCCTGCGTGCAATTGTTATTAATATCATTATACACTGTGCCTGCAATGGTGCAATAGCAAGAGCTAAGTGTGTCGGCTCCAAGCGTAGTAGAGTCTGAACGGCTGCATCCAAGTGCATCTGTTACGGTTACCCAGTATGGAATGTGTGCAGGAAGGCTTGTGATAGTACTTGTAGTGCCACCCCCTGTCCAAGCATAAGTATAAGGCGAGGTACCCCCGGAAGCAACAGCAGTAAGTGTACCATCGCTAACGAAAAGGCACGTAGCCTGTGTGCCTGAAAGGCCTACGGCCAGTGTATTGATCTGGGGAAGAAAATCAGAATACAAAGCTGTGCATCCCATTGCATCTTTTAAGGTAACATGATAAGAACCCCACTTTATGCCTGATAATGAGCTGGTAGTAGCACCGTTGCTCCATGCGTAGGTGTAGGGAGCTGCACCCCCGGCCGGAGTAACAACAATACTGCCTGTAGATAAGGTACAAACAGGGGCCACATTAGCAAAGGAGGCAGTAATATGATTGATAGGTGGAACTATAACTGAACCACTGCGCACGCAGCCCATGGCGTCTGTGACATTAAAGGAATAGTTGCCCTGGGCCAAAGCTGTTGCTGTAACACCTGTTTGCGGAGGTGAGGTATACCACATCGTGGTATAAGGAGTAGTTCCTCCTGATATACTTATTGTAGCGGTTCCGGTAGGTGATGTGCACAGGGTGGGTGTAGTGGAATAAGTAACGATAATGGGCGTAGATGAAGCAACATAGCCGCCGCCAGAGCCGATACAGCCATTGGCATCAGTAACTACAACGCTGTAATAACCTGAGAGTAAACTTGTCTGAGACTGTGTAAGGCCACCATTGCTCCATACATAAGTATAAGGAGGAACGCCTCCGCTACCGAAAGCAATAATGCTGCCGTCGGAGGCGATACATGTAGCAGGTGTGGGCACCGTAGGCGCAGCAATAGTTATTGCCTGGGGCACGTAAGCGCCGGTACTGGCGACACAACCTATTGCATCAATTACAGTAAGTCCGTAACTACCCATTACGAGGCCTGAAATGGCAGGCGTGGTAGCACCATTGGACCAGGCATAAGTAAATGGCGCTACAGCACCGGAACCAACTACCGCAGTTGCAGTACCATTGGTACAGTTAGCCGTTGTTGTTGTTGCGGTGATAGAATAAGAAGGAATTAAGGGAAGATAGACCGTGCTATCATCATCTAAGGTGCCATATACGCAACCTGCAGCATCAGTAACGGTAATACCATACGACGTGCCACCAGGAGCGCTTTGCGGGTTAGAGGTACCGATCGTGGTCATAGTACCGGCATCAAACCATTGGTATGTATAAGGTGCAGTTCCGCCCACAACTGTAGCAGTAAGAGCGCCGATACCGGGGCAAACTGCAGGTGATGCGCTAATACGTACAGTAAATGGCGGCATACCGTAATAATAGCCCCATGTTGTATCGCCAAGGCCATCACCGGCAGTAACAAGGATAATATTACCGGCATAGGTAGTCAGTGCATCTGTTAAACCTGAGACACCGGTATGCACGACAGGTGACGACGAGCCCAATGGCTGATATGTTACGGTCAAAGGGGGCGTCATGCCTGTAAAAGTTGCGGTAAGTACCCCGTCGTGATTGCATGGTGGGGTAGTTACGGTCAACGTTGTTGTCTGGGCTTTACTGCTTACGGCAAACGCAATGAGCCATAGTAATAGAGAGATTCGTTTCATGATAAAAAGTTTTAGTACTTATATAGACGTATTTATTTGTGAAACAGTTAGCATTTGCATAAATCTTTTGTTGATAATAACTGGTTACATCAACCATATCAGCTATGTTATACCGAAAGAGGATCATTTTTAATTAATAGCAATCATCAGCTGGCTTTCGCTATAAATTAAATTTTAAAAATATCATCTTATAGAAAACCATCTGTTCAAAAAACAAGTATATAATGAGTTAATCGGTCATTTTCGTATCTAAATATGGTTGGTGGTATGATTTTTTTAGTGATATTATAAGATATGACGTATAAATTAATTTAATATTTTAGAGTATGGCCAATACAGAAAATGCTGCGATAGTGATGAAGCAAAAGCAATTAGATGCGATACGGGAGCAGGCAGCAAAGGCGGAAAAGGATGCAAAACCAACAAGGGCTCAGCTTGCACAACTTTACGAGCAAAATTTTTTCAATTTGCTGGCTCCTGCAGCTTATGGAGGACTTCAGCTGGCAATACCGGAAGCATTGCAGGTATTGGAAAACCTGTCGTGGGCAGATGGGAGTATGGGCTGGCTGACTGCAAAAGGTGTAATAGCCGGATGGGCCGGGGGCTTTATAAACCCTGAAGTGGGTAAAGAGTTGCTAAGCGGCGATAAGGTACATGTAACCGGAACAAATGAAGTATCCGGTATTGCGGAAAAGACGAAGACGGGTTATACTGTCACCGGGCATTGGAGCCATGTAGCAGGGATAGCAGAAGCATCGGCTTTTATAGCACATTGTACCATAATGGAGAATGGCGCTACAATAAAAGATGAAGCACATAAGGAGCAGGTACTTTCTTTTATACTGTTGAAAGATGAGTTGACGCTGTCTGTGTGCAGCTCAATGGGGCTGGCTTCAGCGGGTTGTCATGATGTAGATGTGAAGAACCTGAAAGTGGCTGCCAACAGGGCTTTTATTCTTACGGCGGAACATGCGGCAGCTAATGCCCGTTTGTACCAGTATCCTTATTTACAGCTATCAGAAGCAGTGCTTGCAGCAACCGTATCTGGTATGGCTACCCGCCTGACCGAGCTTTGCCAGGGTATGATAAACGAGATGAAGGATAACAATGGCGCCCCGCTGATCAATGATAATATGGTGCAGGATACCATCGAAAAGTACACACAAAAAATGAATGATGCCCGGGTGAAACTCTATTATGCAGCCGAGCTAACCTGGCAGGCTTGCGTGAACCAGCAAACCATTAAGGATACCATACTATACAAGGTAAGCGCAGCTGCACAAGACCTGACAAGGAAAGCAAGGGAGTGCACAGATGCAATATTGCCTTTCTGCGGAATAGCCGCAATGGACAAAGGATCGGAAATAAACAGGGTGTGGCGCGACCTGCATACCGCCAGCCAGGAAAAACTGCTGGTGTTTGGCGGACTATAACATCATCTATACGTAAAATATTGAAAAAGCAGTGTTTCTGGCACTGCTTTTGTTGTATAATATATGTATCAACACCTTTAACTGATGACACTTAGTGAAACATGGTTCATGGAAGGGTATATAGATTACGAACTGCAAAAATACCGCCTGCTGGCATACTTGGGCGAGGTAAGAAAAAGCTTTAATGAAACAAAGCTATATCCACAGCTATCAGACATGGTATTCCACTATAACAATATGGTGGCTTTCAGAAACAACAAACGTTTTTTGCAAGACCAGTTCCCTAAACAGGTGAATGGTTTTAATATGCAAAAGCTGGAAGTAGTATACGAACGTATGCTTGCCGATGACAGTCTCATGCAGGAGCTGGAGCAAATAGCGGTGTTTGCCATAGATGAAATAAAAGGCACGATAAGTGAAGGTACCCACATACACGACACAGTGGAGCAGCAAATGCATATAGAACCAGTTGGGATCATGCCGCTCTATAAAAAGGAAGGCTATGTTTTTCTGAGGTGTGGCAACTATTCTGATGTGCTCATTTACAATTATACGATCTCTGTTTTTGAGCATAAAGATGCGCGCTACAAGGGACTGAAACTGGAATACCTTGACACCCGCCAGAAAAACCTGGCAAATACTTATGAACAAATAAAGCTCGATATCATTCGCTCTTACAGGGCATTGCCTAATCCTGCAGTATATAAAGTAGAATCTTCAATGGCTGTGCCATTCAACGAAACACTACTGCCTGTGGCAAAGAGAATGCTGATGCGCTATGTAGGAGAGGCTTAAAGAAACAGGTATGTTTCTTTAAGCCTCCGGAATTACTTTTTCATTTATTAATTAAATAGCAGGCTTTTTCTCTTCCCTGTCTTTCTCATCAGTTCTCATTTCATTATCGTCCAGCTTTTTGTCTATGAGCAGCATACGTGGGTCTATGACCACTTTGTAAGGCTTTTCATTTACATGGACAGATAATTTTGTGGTGCCGCCTTTCAGCTTGTATTTATCCAGGCGCAGCATCGTGTTCTTGTTTTTGTACACGCCTACTTCTATGTAATCATTTGACGCTACAACGTTTTCTTTGCCCGAAGTATCCGCATAGAATTTTTTAGTCTCCAGCGTCATTTCTACGTTGTACTGATCGCCGGATTTGGTTGCTTTTACATCGGTAACCTTATTGTCGTAGATGGTTATCTTCTGAAACGCATCAGTAATAAAGTATTGCAGGGAGTCGGGAGTAGATAAACGAAGTGCCGCAAGGAAATCGAGCGTGGTAGGGTATGGCGGGCCCTGGAATGCAAACCGGTCAATGAACCTTTTTACAGCATGGTTCATGCTGTCTTCACCCAGGTATTTATTGAGTGCATGCATAATGATACCGCCTTTCTGGTACAGAATGTAGCCCTGGCCATCATCTACATAAGCCAATGGCTTTTCTTTTTCAGATTCATTGGATCGTGCAGTGAGGTATTTGTCCATTTCTATGTGCAGGAATTTACGAAGCCGCTCTTCGCCATATTCTTTTTCCAGCACCATAATAGCTCCGTATTGCGCAAGCGATTCAGACAGCATATTAGATCCTTCAACATTAGCGCCAATTACCTGGTGGGCAAACCACTGATGCGCTATTTCATGCGCGGTGACATAAAACGGGTAGTCTACATTGTCCTTACTGCTGTCATCAACATCGGCAATAAAGCCTATTCCTTCAGAGAACGGGATAGTATTGGGAAAGGACTGGGCAAAGCTGGAATAGCGTGGGAACTCCAGGATACGCACCTGTTTGTGCTGGTAGGAAGAGAAGTTGTTGGAATAATAGTTCAATGATTTTTTCATTCCGTTGAACATTCTTTCCAGGTTATATTCATGACCTTTCTGGTAGTAGATCTCCAGCGGTACATTATTCCACATCTCTTTCTTAACCGTATAACGTGCTGAAAGGAATGAATAGAAGTTGAGGATCTTGTTGTCCATTTTGTAATGGAAATACCTGCGGCCATTTTCTGTCCATTCGCGCTGCAGGTAGCCGGGGGCTACTGCTACCTGGTCTGGAACCGTGCTTACAGTTGCTTCGAAGGTGATAAAGTCAGCATCGTGTATAAATACATTGTAATTGTAGGCAGCTGTATCTGTTATCGGGTTTGCTGTGCGGCGATAGCCAAGGCCATGTTTCTTTCTCTGGTTGTTGTCTGATAGCTCAACACGCCCATTGTAGCCAATAGCAGGAAGGAAACCCTGGCTATTGATGAACGTACCATTGTAAACAGGTGTGCTGAGTCCAGTGAAGTTCTGTTTGAATCCGTGTTTGTACCGCTCTGTATTGAATGCCAGCGTCATAGTATCGCCGGGCATAAGCGGTTGTGCCAGTTTGTAAATTCGGTAGGCGGATTGTGAGTCGTTGAGCATGAGCTGAGCCTGGCGGGAGAACCTGAATTCATTCACTTTCGCCTCTGAAAGGATCATAATGTGGACGGAGTCGATGGGCTGGCTGCTTTTGTTTTTAAGTACATAAGTGCCTGTAGCATGAACTCCCATTTTATTTGGATAAAGATCTACATTCAGTAACACGTCGGTGATCTTTGGTTGGGGAGCATTTTCAAAATGTTTGAATTTTTTCTCGAATTGCGCCAGTTCTTCTTCCTGTTCAAAGTCTGTACGGAATTTGTTGACCACATTGGTATTGTAATAGATGAAGCTGCCACAGCCAATAAATATCAACACGCCAACAACAAATACCAGCCATGAAGGGGTATTAGCCTTATTTTTTGTGCCTGCAAAACGAAGCTTTAATTTTAACTCGCTACCTCTTGCCCACAACATGGAAGACAGCGCAGCCAGGCAAATGGCAAAAGCGATCCAGTATGCTTTGTAAACAAAGTATGGGAATGCAGCATGGCCAAACTTGTTCATGTCCGAATAAACAACGCCGGGGTCTGAATTGAATACAAGCAGGTTTGTTTTGAGCACAATGAGTGCAAAAGTGCTGTTCCAGAAGTAGAACAGGGATACAATGAAGTAACCGACAAATTTATTGTTGACCAGTGTTTGTACAAATATGGCAACGACAGCAAGCAGCCAGAGATCGAGTATACGGAAACCGAAAAGGTATTGCGCATATACTGCCAACTCAAAGTTGGTATATCCCTTGAACAGCTGCACGATAATACCACATATCATGATTATGGTAAGCAATATGACCTGCATGAACATAAGACCTGATAGCTTACTGATGTAAAATACCCAGTTGGGTACTGGTAGTGAATCGAGTATGTTACTCATGTGGAAATCGCGGCCACGCCATACCAGCTCGCCGGCAAACATGATGGTAAGGATAACAATGAACAGCTGGAAGGTGCCGCCGAAGTATTCTATTACCTCGTAGGTAACTGGAAAGGTTGTTGTATCATACAGCTTTCCTATCTGCAAAGACACCAGGAACAGGAACAGCATACCGAATAACAGTATGATCCTGAAATAGGTATTGCGCAGCAGGGTCTTACACTCATTGAGGGCAAGTCCCCAAAGGCTCCTGAGATTGGCAGCTGTAGTAAATGAACGGGATACATTTGGTAATACATTCCTGTTGAACGTAACGGGGGTGAAGGTGATCTTAGAACTGTCGGCGAGCCTTAATTTTTTAGAGAAGACCCTGCGCGGACTGGAAGTGAAGGAGAAGAAGGAATAGCCGGTGATCCATACTATTACAGCCATGGACAGCCACAATATCCTGTTGACGAGGAACAGGCCTGTGAGCCGGTATGTAAGATGATTCTTTTCGTAAGTGCTCCAGTATTTGCTGATCGTGCGTTTTGCAAAATTACCCATCGGGTCTGCAAGGGCTGCAATGGTTTGTTTTTCCAGTGAGCCGAAAAAGGAATTAGAAACCCCTGTAGCTATGAAGAATACAATGAGCGATACCCAGATAACAAATATATCCCTTGCTATTAGGCTTACTGCAAAGAAGATAGCTCCATCGAATATGGCATTAGGGATGATGGTCTGCCAGTAAGTACTGATGTAGGGAGCCAGCATGAACGCACTTATTTTTTCATGGTTCACCCAAGGTGTTGCGTAGCCTGCCATCATGCCGAACGCAGGGGCGGTAAGTATAAGCAACGCTACAAGCAATGAAGAAGAGAAACGGCCAAACAGGTAATCGAACTTAGATACCGGTGTGGTAAATATCATCGTGTAGGTATTGCTCCTGAAGTCTTTCAGCACAGCATTGCCTGTAATGGCTACTATAATGATGATACCTATGTAATTATTGATGGCTGCAAAGAACGCATCGATAACAATGGGGGCATTTGCTGATATTTTCTCGCCTGCAAAGTTGAAATTGGCTTCCGGGAACGCTCCGCCAGCCAGCAATGCCAGGAAAAATGTGACGATGAATAATATAAAGAAGTAGATGTAGGTGGACATGGAAGTCAGCAACCGACGCATCTCGAAAGCAAAAATGGAACCAAACATAATGGTTGAATATAAAAGTTAGGAGATGTTTGAAAAGTAGATATCCTCAAGTGTAGCCTTTTCCGAAACGAAGCCATTGCCCGGGTCTGTCTCGCTATTGATGTAGACCATCATAGACCCGCCGGCTAGTCTTGCTATTACCAGTTTGTAGTCCTTCTGGTATTGGGCTACTTCATCTTTGCGTACCCGTTTGCTCCATATCCTGTTTTCCAGTCCTTTTACCAGTGCTTCAGGATTGCCGCGCTGCACCACCTGCCCACCGGCTATTATGGCCATATCGTTGCACAGCTCACGTACATCATCTACTATATGGGTAGATAATATGATGATTATATTTTCGCCTATTTCGCTCAACAGGTTATTGAACCGGAGGCGCTCAGCAGGATCGAGGCCCGCTGTAGGCTCATCCACTATGATCAGTTTCGGATCGCCTATAAGTGCCTGGGCTATACCGAAGCGCTGTTTCATACCGCCGGAATAGCCGCCCAGTGCTTTATTGCGGTGGTTATACAGGTTTACCTGTTCCAGTAGTGCTTTTACCAGTTCCTTACGCTCCTTAGCATCGGCTATACCCTTCAGGCGGGCTATGTAGTGCAGCATCTCCTCCGCCGAAACCTTCGGGTATACCCCGAACTCCTGCGGCAGATAGCCTAATACCTTTCTTAACTCCTGCTTTTGTTTGAATACGTCTATGTCGCCAAACATGATGCTGCCGGAATCGGCATCCTGCAGGGTGGCTATGGTGCGCATGAGGGTAGACTTGCCGGCGCCATTAGGCCCCAGCAGGCCAAACATGCCATTAGAAATATTGAGCGTGACATCTTTTAACGCATGCACACCATTAGGATATGTCTTGGAAAGATTACTTATCTGTAACATCAGCTGTGGTTTGATAATAGTATATCGTTAAAGTAATACTTTTGTTACAAAAGTTTAGAAAAATATATTTCTTATGTTTTTAGACCTGAAAGCTAATGGCGACGACATCCCGATGGTGGATAAGAAAAGGGCACTGATAGATGAACAAACATCGCCGTTGCAGCGCATAATGTGGGTATATAACAATGACGAACCACAGAAACGCACATTTGAAAACAATATCTGCACCTTTCATATAGGTAATGGCTACTTCCTGAGCGTGGCCCATAATCTGCGGTTACAGTCGGGCTATTACAGGTCTATAGAAGATGACATATACCGCAGGGACCTGTTGCCTATACTTGACGGATCACAGACCCGTTTCCTGGACCAGCAATATTTTACAGACGAATACACGAAGAAAAGGTACCTGAACACGACCGACCCTGAAAGCCTGAAGACCATAACCAATATACTGAAGCAGAAAAGATTTGACACAAGGTGGGTGACCCTGGCGCAAAAGAAGATATGCCGTCCCTACCTGGTATTCCAGTTCAGGAACAATGCTTTTTATAATGATGCTGACCTGACCCGTGAATTTGATGCAAACAGGATGATGTATGACCAGGCCGCGCACAGGCATACCTTTTTTGTAGAGGTAGAATTGGTTGAGGCTTTTTATGGCGCTGATATAGCATTATACAAGGTAGTGGGCGCATCAAAAGACCTTATCAGTAAGATACCGTCTGTAGAAGTGAATTTCGATTTTCTTGACGAGTCCGTAAATACGATGTACTGCCTGCAAAGCTCACCGAGCGGGCCTACCGGGCGGCTGCTGAACACTGCACATATAGAAGGTATGCTGGATCACTTCGGTATATTTCCTGATGATGTGGGCGGCAACTACATATTTGAAGGATGCCGTTACCTGATGAAGGGCTATTTCAGGTTTGGCTCATCGGGCGCGCCATATGTGTTTTATGACGAAGTCAAAGGAAGGTATGTGGTGAACGCAATACAAAGCGAGGCCAGTGGTGTGCAGCTGTCTATAAAGAATGACAGGGAAGGCAATTTTCAGTATATCAATGCTATAGCATCGCCATTATCTATCATTAAAGACGAGCTGGAAAAGCATTTACGGCATTGATCAGCTTACTTCCTTTATGCTGATGTTTTTCCCATTGAGGGTAGTGTCGTCCCCTGCTTTCCGGCCTGCTAGTGCCAGCCCAACGGGTGATGCAGCTGATATTGCATAATAAGTGGTGCCTTCTATCTTTAGCTGGCCTGCGCTGATGGCTATATAATAATTGCCATTGCCGGTGTGCACCAGCGAGCCTGGCTGTGCGCTGTCGCTTTTATGATCATGGGTTATACGCTCAAAGGCCAGTTTCATTTTATTCACCTCATTCAGCCGGGTCATGTTCAGGTCTATTTCCTGCTGCATTACTTCACGGCC
>JAOQAP010000066.1 GCA_025963465.1 Flavipsychrobacter sp. | reverse complement strand
CCAACAGGATACAATTGAGCTTTTTGGTCATAACACGTATTTTTTTGGTACCGAAAAATAAAATGAGCTACCTGTGCCAACCTCCGATTCAACCCAAATTTTACCTCCTCTCAAGTCAACGATTTTCTTGCAGTGAGCCAAGCCTATACCGCTTCCCTGATATTCCGTCCTTGCATGGAGCCGTTGGAAGATCATGAAAATCTTATCGAAATACTGCTTTTCAATTCCTATACCGTTATCGCGTACTTCAAACACCCAGTCCTTGCCGTCATCCCTCGCACTTATATTGACGATAGGTTGCACATCTGTTTTTTTAAACTTTATGGCGTTACTTATGAGATTTTGAAACAAGGACTTAAAGCTTGAGGCATATCCGGTTATCACGGGCAACGAAGAAACCTGGACGGTGGCATTATTCTCCGTGATGGTCAATTGCATGTCATTAATGACTTCATCCACCAACACATTGCAATCTACTTCTACAGGACTCTTATCATTCTCGATCCTGGTATATTCCAATATATCGGTTATCAGCATCTTCATTCGATTTGACGCACCCGTGATAAACTTCAGGTACATGTCTGCGCTTGCATCTAACTTCCCCTTATAGTCCGTTTCAAATAGGCCTATGTAATTAGTGATGGTTCTCAACGGCTCCTGAAGGTCATGTGAAGCTATGTACGCAAACTGCTCCGTTTCCTTATTTTTCTGCTCGAGCGCCTGTGTATATGCGATCAGCCTTTCCTGGGCTTGCTTCTTATCTGTGATGTCTCGAAGAATGTTAGATATGCCTATTATTTTACCTGACGGGTCTTTTACCGGAGAAATGGTTACTGCGACGTCAATGACTGAACCGTCCTTCTTCATCCGCTCGGTCTCATAGTTTATCAAACCCATTCCCTGGTTTATTTGGCGCAATATTTCTTCTTCCTCATCAAGTCGGTCTAAAGGAAATAGCACGGAAATATGTTTGCCTAAGACTTCTTCTTCGTTATAGCCAAACAATAGCTCTGCCTGTTTGTTCCAACTTGTGATGCTTCCCCCAATCGTTTTGCTGATGATCGCATCGCGCGAAGACTCGACAATGGCCGCTAACCTGATGATCTTCTCCTCGGCTTTGCGTAAGTCGGTCACATCCTGCGCCGTTCCTGTCATCCTTTTGAGCGTACCATCCCTATTTAAATAAATATCGGCTTTGCAGTCAACAATTTTTTCAGTGCCGTCTGGGCGGGAAATTCGGTGCGAAAAGCTAAAGGCTTCCTTTTTCTGATAGGCGTTCTGAATTATCGCGTTCACGTAGTCCTGGTCATCCGCATGTATGCACGCTAAGAAATTCTCAAAATTGGACTCGAAATCCTCCCTGCGCCGTCCATAAATCCTGTATAGCTCTTCAGTCCAATTAACCGTGTTTGTTGCAATATCCCACTCCCAACTGCCTATGTGTGCCAAATGCTGCGCCTCAGTGAGTTGCGCGAGAGTATTCCTCAATTCCTCCTGGCTGTCCCTAAGTTTGAGTGTGTAGGACTCTAATTCCTCTCCCAACAAATTCAATCCAACGATTATTGAATCCAGGTCATCGCCTTTTTCGGATAATGTGCCTTGCGTCTGAAAATCGGCATTGGCTAATCGGATGATTTGATCGAATATCTGTTGCAACCGTATATCCTCGTCCATCATAGATATTGTTTTAACCACTTCCTGGCCTCTTCCTCGTTATCAAAGAATTTAACAGGATAGGGCTGCTTTTTTAGCGAAAAGAACAGGTTGGCCGCCATCCTGCCTACTGAAGATCGGGACATTATTGCAATCGCCTTCGCTATGTCGGGTATTACTTCGGCTGCATAGTCCCGCAATTCCTTATTGACTGGTGGGGAGTCCGTATTGTCGGACAACATGCATACTTTTTTTCCGCCGGTTATCTTTAGAAAATCGACCATGGACTTCTTGGCCTCTTCGATGGATTGCGGTTGGACTTTTTTAGCCACGGAGTACAGAATGCCGTCCTCGTCAAACCAAATTGTAGAACTAGGCAAATCGTATACCTTCACATTCAGGGGAGCAACCATGATAGCTATGATATTTTTGTGGTTTCTAATTAAAAGTTGACTCTGAATATTTTACAAAATAGCAATCAAATCTACTTTAAAAATCTTTAAGAACTATCTAATGAACTTTAATTATTCTTAGCAGTCTGTTGAGAAATAATAGCAGGTAAAACAGAAAAATACATAACGACAAATAAATTGTATTTTTAATTGATTTTCCTAAAATTATATTATGCTGTTTTCGCGATTGTTAATGTTTTATCATGCTGTAAGAGAACCAATTTTTACTTGGGAGAACATGATGTATACAACAATGGTTGGCGTTATTGAGGTATACTAGAATCTATTAGACGTTTCTTGGCTCTGATATTTGGTTCTCATGTATTCATGCCAATACTTCTGTTCGAAAAACTCGTCGCAATGCTGAGCTAGTGCCACTTCAGCTATAAGCTAATTTGAAAAAGCATCGACCGCATTTGGTCTGGCTGTTCCAATTTGGGTGATGGTTCTTGTGTATACATTCTTTTTTCTCTCGTTTTTACCTCGGCTGTAAAGTAGGTTTTCTGCCGCACACTATTTACAGGTGAAAAACTGGAATCATATTGCTCCTGTCGTTATTGTTTTACAGACATCTGGTATGATTTTTTAAAAGATAGTCAAAAATGACAGACATGACAAACGTGATGAAAAAAAGCACGGCAATAGTGGTAGCCTCAATATTCCCAATGTGGAGTTATGCATTCAGTAATGCAGATAGATTCAATTCAGGGGCAACGTTGATTTCTATATGCAATTTTATTTTACTGATCACTTCGGTGATATGCATTTTTCAATATTTCTTCCTGAATGCGGAAGAACATGTAAGATTTCAGGTACTTAACATGATAGGTGTCCTTGTATTCTATTGGGTAAGCCTGCATTTCTTGATCGATCACAAACAGTATTACGACGATTATGATGACGCCTCACGTAATGCGATCATAAAGGGTATTTTTATCACCCCTAGTCGTTACGTGCTCAAACATTGGATTATCTTGTTTGCTTTGATTTTAAACGTTCTCTATCTAATACGATACCAGAGATTGCAGTCGTATGAATCCTGAAATTTCGATTTGCGCGCTGCTGGTTAATATGCTGTTTATTTCAGTATCATTATCGATGGGCTGTTTTTTTATTCAGCTAAAACTAAGATGATGAATGTTGAAAAATGTGACAAGCTTGAAGTAAATAGATTGGCAAAATCAGCAAAAGAGGTAAAGAAAAAACACTAAAAAACTTTTAGCCTTAATATTCATTCCTCTTCTCAAAGTATTTCAAGTAAAATTGCCCTTTTTTTTATCTCAAAACCTTACAACACCTGCCTGTATTGTTAAAATTGATTCTGTATCGGGAGTGAAATGACAAGTTTATCTGGCTTTGACGTCATATGACTCACTATCATTTTTTGTAGCTGCATGTTTATGTAATTGCCTTTTTTATTACTTTTATCGTTGTCGTGGCGATAAAGTGGTGATCTGCAACTTTTTATCTTACAGGGTTGCGTCGTTTTGAACATACATTTATGGATAGCATGTTAGAAATTGACAAAAACTGCAAACGCTGATCAATCTTCATATGAAACGGTTGCTGCTATTGTTCCTCTTATTCCCGGTTATGTTGTTTGGCCAGGCACGGCGAAAGGGAGTAATTGATTCCATTAAAGCAACAACGGTAGCCAACTCACAGAATGTTTTAACGATACTAGGCAACCCTCCGGGCAGCAGGGTAGAACAAACAAACATCATTGATAGTGGTGAATACCTGACCATAGTTACCCGTATACGCGCGCCCAAAGCTGAATTGTTCACTGCGGTTTCCACGCTACCTATTACTGCGATAAAAATAGAAAATATTCCCGTGCGTAAAATGGATACGGTCAACGTACCTCCTTTGCCTGGCGTGATACCATCCCCGGATCCGATCGAAGTTTTGGAGACTGTCCGGTTAGCTATAAGAGCTACTACTCCCCTGCGCAAAACGGATACGGTCACAGTGCCATTCTTTGAGCCTCTATTGGACAACCTGCCGCTTTTGTCGCCCATCAAATTCGTTTTCGCCGTTATCCATTTCGACAAACTGCATATGGTTGCTGTCCCAAATTTTGAAATAATAAGAATGCCCGTTGCTGAGATGCATCTCTCCCCGGAAGGATACAGCTTACTGGAAAAACTGGAAGGATTTTCGCCTTACCTGTACGCGCTTAAAGACGGGGGCTTTACAATAGGTTTCGGATTTTTTCTTCCTTATGCAGAAGGTGCCAAGTGGGACAAGGGGGTAACAATGGAGGAGGCAGAAGTGATGATAAGGCAGAAAATGCCTGCCTATGAGAACCAGGTGAAACGATACATCAATGTGCCGCTGACGCAAAATGAATTTGATGCGCTTACCATGCTGGCCTATAACCTGGGAGGATTTTCAAAGGCAACGAGTATCGTAAATGATATAAACACCCAGGCCGATTTTGATAAGTTGCAAAGTGACTGGAACAGATTTGTACATTCCAAAGCGCCGAACGTAACCAAGGGCTTGATGAACAGGCGCAGGGATGAAATACGGGTAAGGGGAGAAGCTTATTATCAGCCGGAAAGGAAACTAAATATTTTAAAGAACAAATAGTTATGAAAAGATACCTTTTTGCTTTGCTATTATTATCCTTTCTGACATGGGGAAACACCTGCTCAGCACAAGTTGCAGATTCAGCTAAACTCGTCCGTTCCCTGACCCGGTGCTGGCGTGTAATAAGCCATGAAGTATCGCCTATTTACGGATTGGATGACGAAGATATCAAGCGTTATTCAAAGCAGAATGTATGTTTCACAAGGGACAGCGTCCGTATGTTCAGCAACACTTTATATACACCTACCTACTCGATCAAAAAGGTAAATGCAGAAGAGTATGCGACCACTAATTTTGAATGCAGCAAGAATAAGCTAGCCATACTAACGGACACTGTATATGAACTCACCATTTCATCAGTTACCAAACCATCACCAACCGGTGCTATATATAAAATGACGGACGTGCTAGCATTCGATGATGATTTTATCTACGCAGTTGTTGATGGTGTTATTTTTAAATTATTTGCTGCCGATCGTAAAGTAGAAAGTAAGGGTGCGAGGTGAGCTTACAGCGTAACAAATTGACTAATGCAAATTACCGTCACACCTCTAAAAAAGTGTGACGGTAATTATCTAAATGCTCTTTTATTAATTCTCGAGTATCGTTCCTGTCAGCTTCATGCTGTCGGAACCGGCAATATTCTTTACCCATACATCAGGTACTACTACCTTTATCTTCCCACCTGTAACGGTAACTGTTACGTCAATACCATCCAGACCAGTACTTGCGTAGTAAGCCGATGATGAGGCAAGCTGGGCAGTTACACCTACCTCGGTAGCGCCAAGGGTAACCACACTACCTACCTTAACTACACGAAATGTGCCGCCGGCTGTAGGATATGAAGGAAGGTAAATAGTACACTTGTTAATGGTTGAAGCTGTAGGCGCAGCATCTAATGCCGTAAGCCCAACAGCAGCACCTGACGAAGACCCTGTAGGCCCTGAACGCGATACGTACACAGAGGTATAGCTTGTTGCTCCCATCTTCCAGCCATTTGTCGGAATAGCTGTTGTGGTAGTGGTTGTAGTTGTCGGGGTGGTCGTCGTTGGTGTAGTGGTGGTAGTAGTGCTTTTCTTGCAGGATACCAGCAGCATGCTAACTACAACGATACTTAGTAGTAATTGTTTCATGATCTTTTTTTTCACAAAACTATTGCTATATGGCACCTTGAGCAATACCGCCAAAACGGTATTTTACAATTTAAGTATGAACACACCAACAACCTCACTCTACCCTTCCCACTTCTTAAATATAGACGTAGCCGTATGCCCACCAAAACCAAAGGTATTGTTCATCACATAATCCACTCTTGTTTTCACTGCATTGCCTACAACGATGTTCATGCCTTCAGGCATTTGTTCATCCAGGTTTACTGTGTTTATTGTTGGAGGTATAATGTCGTGCTTGGCAGACAGTACGCTGATAATGCTTTCCACTGCACCCGCAGCGCCTAATAAGTGCCCTGTCATAGACTTAGTACCACTAACAGGTACAAACAGATCGTTGAATACAGTCTTTATACCCAGCAGCTCACTTATGTCGCCTAGTGGAGTAGATGTTGCATGCCCATTTATGTAGCTGATCTGCTCCGGTGTGATATTAGCATCGGCCATTGCCTTTTTCATGCCCAGTGCTGCACCAAGGCCCACAGGATGTGTGCCTGTAAGGTGATACGCATCTGCTGCCATACCACCACCTACTACTTCCGCATATATAGTAGCCCCGCGGCGCACTGCGTGCTCCAGTTCTTCGAGTATCAGCGCGCCTGCACCCTCGCCTATCACAAATCCGTCCCTGTCTTTATCAAATGGCTTTGAGGCCTGAGCTGCACCTTCATTGTTTTTTGACAATGCCTGCGCTGCATTAAACCCACCTATAGCAGCCGGAGTAATGGCAGCTTCAGATCCACCTGCGATCATTATAGTTGCTTTGCCCAAACGTACCGTGTCAAATGCATTGATCATTGCCGTGTTGGACGATGCACATGCAGATACGGTGCAGTAGTTAGGGCCATGCAGCTTATGCCTTATAGATATGGCACCCGCTGCTATGTCTACGATCATTTTAGGTATGAAATATGGATTGAACCTTGGTGTACCGTCACCACTATTGAACTCACGCAGCTGTTCTTCGAATGTACCGATACCACCATTGCCTGATGCCCATATCACTCCAACTTCATAACGCTCCGTTTCGGACATCGTCCCAAAATCAAGACCTGCATCTTTTATGGCCTGATCGCTGGCAGCTATTGCATACTTGGTATACACATCATATTTCTTGATCTCTTTCTTTTCTATATACTCTTCTGCATTAAAGCCACGCACTTCACATGCAAAGCGTGTTTTGAATTTAGAAGCGTCGAATTTAGTAATAGGCCCTGCACCGCTTTTTCCGGCAACAATATTCTCCCAGAATTCACTTATCGAGTTGCCTAATGGTGTTATAGCTCCAAGGCCTGTTATCACTACTCTTTTCATAATTATTATTTAGATCGTTTATACTATTGATAATATCATTTTTTCAAGCGCTCTCAATATGGTATGCCTGTAATCTGCTTTACCTGTTACCATCGCTATCATAATGCCTCCTTCCAACATGGAGATGATACCAAGTGATACTTCCTCCACATTTAAGTCCGCACGAAATTCTTTATTCTTTATTCCCTCTTCTACCAGTGCCTCAATGCTGTTCTTCCAGGCAATGATAGCATTAGTTGCTTTTTTTCTTAGTTCCGGGTGTGTACTGTCTGATTCTGTGGCTGTGTTCAGCACAGGGCAACCTCCCTGCGGGAAAGGCCTTTTCAAAAAATGCTCATATACATGTACATATACCAGCAGCTTTGCCTTCACAGTGCTCTCCAGTTCCATTTGTTCGCTAATGAGCTTTTGCACCATATCCCAGTTATGGTCGAATGCGGCCAGAGCCACCTCATCTTTGTTTGCAAAATTGCCGTAGATACTGCCTTTTGTAAGCCCTGTGGCCTCTGTCATATCTGCCAGTGAAGTACCTGCATAGCCTTTCTTATTAAAAACAGGAGCTGTTTTCTCAATAATGAACTGCTTTGTTTTTTCAGATTTGGTCATTGGCTGCTGTCAATTGCAATACAAAAATATACCAAATGGTATATTTTACAAAAAATTATTTTAAATGGTGCGATAGGAATAAAGAAACTGCAATGTAACAAAAGTATCAATGCCTGCTATACTGCATTTTAAGCGACTCGTACCCCTTCGCAGAATCTGCCTTTCCTAATATGTTGTATAATGCAGCAACACAGTCAAAAGATCTGTAATTTTCTGCATGGGGATCAATAGCAATAACTTTCTTATACTCTGTTAGCGCGAGGCTGTAGTTCCCGGTATTTGCATAGCAACCTCCAAGGTTAAAGTGCGTTGTGGCATTAAGCGGTGCACGCCTCAATACATCATTGCATATCCTGATCCCTTCTGCGTATCGTTTAGTAGTGAGATATATGGCTGCGAGGTAATTGGCAGCATCTATACTATTAGGGCTTAGCTGTAATGCTATTTTTTCATGCTTTTCTGCCAGTTCCATAGCATTTGCAGATAGATATGCTTTCCCTAATTCCTGGTGCGCTTCTGCATAATCAGGGTATATAGCAATTGCTTTCTCCAGGTCTGCAATTGCGTCTTTGAGCATTTGCTGGCGTTCAGCCGGGTTACGGTTGTTGTTGTTACTTTCAAAAGATAGCTCATTGCCTAAAAAGAATAACAACCTGCTGTCATCGGGGGCTTTTTCGCTATCTGTACTGAATAAAGTAAGATTGTCTTTCCAAGTGTTGTTCCTTGCGATCGTTAATGTGCTGTAAATTAGTGACAGCGAGATAAGCACAGCTGCTATTTTGGGTTGCTTCATATCTGCCAATACAGATGCTGGCTCTGCGGGAAGCAATTTTCCTATAAACAACGCAGCAACAATACAAAAGCTTAGCGACGGGAAAAACAAAAACCTTTCTGCCATGTTATCCCCTATAAGGAAAAAGATATTGGAGAAAAGGGCGATGGTTATTAAAAAGAAAAGTATGCAGAATGCATAAAGATCTTTGCGGTCTTTTGTCAATCGCCATATACTCACAATAGCTAGAGCAATGTAAGCAGACAGCGAAAGTAAGACCTTGATATTGCCGAAATCAACAAACGGAATACTGTTGTACGCATAATCACAGATAAGCGGATAAGGAATAAACAGCAGCTTAATGTAGGAGCCTAAAATTAAAATAGCTGTTGCAATTCTTGTACTTAATGAAATATCATGTCCCGCAAGCGGATTGTCTATAAAACCAACAGGAGCACCCAACGCCTGATCGGTATGCAATACCTGAAACCTGGTAAGAATAGCCACCAGTGCGGCAAGAACCACAGCACCGGTTATATAAACACTTCTTCTTTTGTGCTCATTCTTATACAGGAAGAATATCAACGGGACGATAGCCAGGAACGTAATGACGGTTTCTTTAGCAAGAAATGCAAGGAAGAAATATACGGCACCAACAATCAATTGCAGAGGCTTACCCTCTTGAGTATATTTGATAAATATATTCAGGCTTAAAAATGCAAAGAAGAAGCACAACAGGTCAT